>CAZRMA010000089.1:0-11202 GCA_964600655.1 uncultured Ignavibacteriaceae bacterium | reverse complement strand
TGTTCCATTTGCTCCATTAATTCCTGACGAGCCTGATGAACCTGATGAACCAGAAGTTCCTGTTGTGCCTGAAGTTCCTGATGTTCCATTTGCTCCATTAATTCCTGACGAGCCTGATGAACCAGAAGTTCCTGTTGTGCCTGAAGTTCCTGATGTTCCGTTTGCTCCATTAATTCCTGAAGAACCGGATGAGCCTGAAGTTCCTGTTGTGCCTGAAGTTCCTGATGTTCCTGATGTGCCACTACTACCAGAATTTCCTGAACTGCCACTTGTGCCTGAAGTTCCATTTGCACCATTCACTCCAGAACTTCCACTTGAACCACTCGTGCCACTTGTTCCTGTTGTACCGGATGTTCCACTTGAACCGGAACTGCCGGATGTTCCTGTTGTGCCAGATGTTCCAGATGTGCCACTTGTTCCTGTTGTGCCAGATGTTCCACTTACACCTGATGTGCCAGATGTTCCTGAAGTTCCATTTTGACCACCATCAGTATAGGAGATTGAACATAAATCACCATCAGTAAATGTTCCATTTGAAGTTGGATAAGAATTCGGACATTGAATGTCATAATAACCTGATCCTGATGTTATAGTATAATCATAAGCAGTTAGAAATATAGTTGGATCAGATACTTTTGTTATTCTAATCCAAGAGTTTGTATTATCATTTTCATAATCTTTAAAGGATGATAACCATGTACTAACCTCAATTAATTGTGAGTTATAATTAGATATACGAACGGTTAATCCTGCTATTGATTTATAATCTGAAAATGTTCCATTTGTTACATCAGAAAGACTGCCAGTAAAATAAAATAAATCTGTATTTCCTCCTGTAACTCCTGACGTTCCACTCGTACCAGTTGTACCGGATGTTCCGTCAATGCCAGAACTACCGCTTGTGCCGGATGTTCCCGTTGTACCGGAAGTTCCAGTAGTTCCTGAACTGCCACTTGAACCACTTGTTCCGGATGTTCCATTAATTCCTGATGTGCCGCTTGTTCCGTCAACGCCACTCGATCCTGATGTGCCGGAAGTTCCTGTTGTTCCAGATGTGCCGGAAGTTCCTGTTGTACCACTCGTGCCAGATATTCCGGATGTTCCATCAACACCACTTGAACCAGAACTGCCGCTTGTACCTGAAGTTCCATCAATGCCTGATGTTCCGGATGTTCCTGAAGTTCCTGCTGTGCCCGATGTTCCGGAAGTTCCTGTTGTACCCGATGTTCCTGATGAACCTGATGTTCCACTCGTGCCATCTATTCCACTCGAACCAGAAGTTCCTGTCGTGCCACTTGTACCACTCGTTCCCGTTGTACCTGAAGTTCCTGTCGTGCCACTTGTACCCGATGAACCCGAATTTCCACTCGAACCAGAACTGCCAGATGTTCCTGACGTGCCACTATTACCTGAACTTCCTGAAGTGCCACTTGTACCTGAAGTTCCTGATGTGCCCGATGTTCCTGTTGTACCAGATGTTCCATTAATTCCTGAAGTGCCGGATGTTCCATCAATGCCACTTGAACCAGAACTACCGGATGTTCCGGATGTTCCTGTTGTACCGGAAGTTCCTGTAGTGCCACTTGTACCAGAAGTTGCAGAAGTTCCAGAACTACCACTTGAGCCGGATGTTCCTGATGTTCCATTAATTCCTGATGAGCCACTACTGCCTGATGTTCCGGAAGTTCCTGTAGTTCCCGAAGTTCCCGAAGTTCCATCAACTCCAGAACTTCCTGCTGTACCGCTTGAACCTGATGAGCCACTACTGCCTGATGTTCCGGAAGTTCCTGTAGTGCCGGATGTTCCGGAAGTGCCTGATGTTCCGGAAGTGCCGGATGTTCCAGAACTTCCTGCTGTACCGCTACTACCAGAACTGCCACTTGTTCCTGATGTTCCGGAAGTTCCTGTAGTGCCGGATGTTCCTGTAGTGCCTGATGTTCCGGAACTACCTGCTGTACCGCTACTACCAGAACTGCCACTTGTTCCTGATGTTCCATTAATTCCACTTGTGCCCGATGTGCCTGAAGTTCCATCAATACCAGAACTTCCTGCTGTTCCACTTGAACCAGAACTTCCCGAGGTTCCTGTTGTACCGGAAGTTCCTGTAGTTCCGCTACTACCAGAACTGCCAGATGTTCCGGAAGTTCCTGATGTTCCACTCGTACCATCTGCGCCTGCTGCGCCACCAATATTTACATACCACAATGAATATGTTCCTGTTCCTGTAGTTGAAATTATACTACCTGTCATTGCACCTGTTATCGAATCATATGAACTGACTGTACCTTGCATTATATATGCCGAACTTGATGCTATTACTAATGATTGTCCAGAACTATATGCAAGTCCAGTATCAATTAGTAATTCTTGAGTACCAGTATTAATTGTTAAACTTGACGTAGATGTTGTAGCATATTTATCTCCAGATTGTCCAGATGTTCCCGATGTTCCTGTAGTACCGGATGTTCCTGACGTTCCACTTGTACCTGAATTTCCAGATGAGCCCGAACTGCCACTACTTCCTGATGTTCCGTTTACACCAGAAGTTCCTGATGTACCACTTGTGCCATCTACTCCAGATGAACCGGATGTTCCTGATGTGCCAGACGTTCCAGTTGTACCGGATGTTCCCGTTGTGCCAGATGTACCAGAAGTTCCACTCGTACCATTAACTCCAGATGAACCGGATGTTCCACTTGTTCCATCAGTCGCAGATGTTCCGGAAGTTCCTGATGTTCCAGTTGTACCGGATGTTCCTGTTGTTCCTGAACTGCCTGATGTTCCTGATGTGCCATTATTTCCTGAAGTGCCGGATGTCCCATCATTTCCTGATGTGCCGGATGTTCCTGATGTGCCTGTTGTGCCGGATGTTCCTGATGTGCCAGTTGTACCGGATGTTCCTGAAGTTCCTGATGTGCCAGATGCTCCGCTTACTCCAGAAGTTCCAGATGTACCATCACTTCCAGATGTACCCGAAGTTCCGGAAGTTCCTGAAGTTCCGGATGTACCTGAGGTGCCGGAAGTTCCACTTGTACCGGAAGTTCCTGATGTACCAGATATAATACTTCCACTAATAATAACAGTTTGAGATTTTACTCTTGTTCCATCAGTTACTAAAAAATTTGCTGCACTACTTGTTACTTCAAGATTCTTTATATCTAAAGAACCTACCAAAACACTTTCCGTAAATTCTGCTATTAGAATAGGATCGCCGATTCCATTTCTAATGATATTATCGGACGAACTTACCTGTAATAATTTATAGTAAGTATCTTTTATCTTATGTCCTGTTAAATCATTTATATTGCTCATATATTACCTTACAGTCACTTCATTTACAGTTACGGAAATAGATTTTTTTCGTTTGTATTCTTCTGCTAATAATTGTATATCGTCAGCTGTTACTTTATAGTCGCCTAACGAGACTTCTTTTTCTTGAGTTATTTCCTCTCCCTTTAAAATCATAATAACCTTTACAATTTTTATTCGAGTTTTTTTATCAAGTTTTTTTTCTAACTGTTGATATGCATCCCAAGGAGCCTGTGGTTCTTGAATACCACCGCCTGCAAAAATCTGTAAAACACATGGAATTATATCATTCCATAATTGATCGAATAATTCCCAATTTTGATCTACATTTTCCCAAAAACATTCGCTCATTTAATTCTCTATAAAACTGAAAAACTCGTTTGTTAAAATTTACAATACTATAAATATAAATATATAAAAACAGAATTATATAAAGGAATCTTTATAATCCAGCAATCTTTATATTTTATTGAATTTTGGGTGATATAAATAACAATTACGCATTAAAATCCTTATATACTATAGATATAAGTATAAAAAATTCTAATTTTTGTTAATTTTATTCTTTCCAGAAATAGATAATCATTAAATCCGGACCGGTGTGATCTATGTAGAAATGATACTTTAATGAAGAAAATCTGTCTATAACAGAATTTAAAGTATTTTTGTTGTCAAATATAAATTGATGCCATTCAATTGCAAATTTATTCACTTTTAATAAATTTTCATCTGAAATTCCACTTAATATTTTAATTTCTGCTCCTTCTGCATCTATTTTCATGAAATCTATCTGATCAGGAATACTTTTATTTCCAAACATATAATCCAAAGAATAACATTTGACTTCTTCAGTATGTTCAGTTCTTGTTTTATTTGGATCGATATCTAACAATGTATGCCCTCCGGAATTAGAATCTATATGAAAAATTTCAGTTTTGCATATATCACTTATTCCGATATTATCAGTTATAACTTCATATCCATTTGTATTTTTAACTAATATATCATAATTTGATCTAATTGGTTCATATGAGTATACACGTTTTGCACCATTTGCTAATGCATACTTTGTAAAGATTCCTATGTTTGCTCCAATATCAACAACAATATCTCCTTTAAAAACTCTACATTTATTAAAATCATAGTTTCTATTTCGAAATATTTCATAGAACATATTTTCAGCATCTTTATATTTTGGATTATTAAATTCAAATCCTATTATTTTATTAGTTAAATTTACTTTTTTATTTGTCGATTCTGTTGTATAAAAGTCATCATATTCATTTATTATAGTTTGTATCTGCGAATATACAGAATCTGGAGTTATAGTAGACGAACATTCAAAATTCTTTTTCATTGGACACCAGTTCCAATCTCCTTTATCAAATTCATGTTCATGCCAGCATCCTTTACATGAATGTATATTATAAATTCTATAACAATTTTCATTATATTCATACCATGGCAGTGTAAATCCAGAAATCATTATATGTTTCTTTTTCAATGCCCATGCAATCCACGATAATCCAGATGAAAGTCCAATAAAAAATTCAGAGTTATTTATAATATCAATAGCTGAGTTTAAATCTTTATTACCAGTTTTATGAATAACATTTTTTAAATTTGTACTTTTCTTTTGTACTACTACTACTTTATATCCCAAATCATTTAAATAATTTACTACCTTTTGCCAACCATCTGGATAATTCCACAATTTACATTGCGATGTAGATTCTGTTGCAATTGCAACATATTTTCCCGGAATTTTAACTTCCGATTTTTTTAATTTTATATCAGGACGAATTTCTTTAAATTCTAATCCCAACATATCTGAAGCTACTTGTTGTAAAGGTATTTTTTTGTGATCATTTTTATTTCTATCAAAATCGCCATCATATATACCTATTTCAAACATTGCATATAAATCATATAAAGTAGTTCCTGGTTTTACAAATCTTATATTCGTGTATATTTCTTCGAATAAATTATTATGAAACGTTGAACATATCATTTCACAATCATATTTTTTTCTAAATTCTTCTATGTATGGAAACCACGCCAGCGTATCTCCTATGGATTCACTCGATAAATGAACATATACTTTCTTATTAGTAGGATTGAAAATATGTTCGTATATTAATTTTTCTTCAGAATATATATTTATCTTCCAATTGGTAGCCCATTGACGACTTGCTCTTACCCAATGATTAGGAGTTATTACATCTCTATGTATAACTGTAGTATGATCCAAATCCACGAATTCAATCGTATACTCCGTGCCAGAATCGCCCAATATTTCTACAAACGGTCCATTCACAAAAGAACATGTAATTGAATCTTTAATTTCAACAATTTCATTTCGCAATGTTTTTGAATCAATTGATTCGAAGAAATTTATTAATTTATCTGAAAACTTTTTATTTTCTAACATATTGCCTTCTTTTTAAAATACCATGTTCCAAAATATTCTTGTGTAACTTTATACTCACAATTTACCTTTTGACTAAATTCTTTAATTGCTTTATTAACGCCAAACATTCCAGCATATTGTAGATCATTTGTATTATTATTTTTATATATCCATACCGGAACGTCTCCGTTCTGATCAGATTTATTTTCATCATAATCTGCAATATAATCATGTCCAGCAAATATTCCACCAACCTTCAGCTTCGGATACCATGCCAATAAATCTTCTAAAACATATTTATATTTGTGGTTTGCATCTATATAAATAAAATCAAAAAAATCATCTTTAAATATTTCAGTTGCTGACTTAGAATCGGTTCGAAGTAATGTAGTTCGATTTTCATATCCTTTTAAATTATTAACTACCTTAGATATAGTTTCGATTGGATCAACTTGATTGCTTATATCATTATATTCATTCTCATCAAGGTGTCTCCAAATGTCTACCATATATAAATGACCATTCCAATTATCTAATAAATATTTTGCATATTCTCCTTCGTATGATCCGATTTCAATTCCAACATTACATTTATTCAAATTTAAATATTTTGCAAGATCGTGTCTATCTTTTAATATAATTTCCACATTTCTATTTAAATTTCGTTTAGTTTCATTTTGATATTCTATAATATCAATCATTTCATCTAATTTTTTAATACCATGAAATACTTTAACATCATTTTTATCATATGGAATATAACTCCAAATCATTTGTTCACCATCAATATAAAATGGAAATCCTGACATTTGTTTTGAATATTTAGATTTATCTGAATCATCAAATTTTTCAAACTCCTCGACAAATCTAAAATTTCGAATATTAAAATGATACTTAGGAAGATGCTTTGTATAACCATGTTTCCATAATAAAACATTTACAACAGTTTCATCTTGATATGGCACCCACTCATTAAAATTCTGTAATATCATTTTGTCATCACAAATATTTTTCCATTCTATCAAAAACTCTTTGCAGTTTTCAGAAAATACCAATATATTAGATTGCACATAATGCATGCTTCTTTTTTCTACATTCAAGTATTTCATCAATGGTTCTTCTACATTCATTTTATTATCCACCATTACAATATCATATGTTCCTTGAGTAAATAGTGGATAGTTATCAATATTTTGAATTTCTGAAATTAAGTCATCAACATTTCTTCTACATACCGAATCAGAATCTAAATATACACCATCTTTAATACCGAGATCAAATGCTTTTAATAAAATTTTAGCTTTTAATGAAAGTATTTTATATGTTTCTACATGTAATCTATCAACGTACTTTCCATCATCAGTATCTAATAAAATTGCACCAGATGGATAATTATCATTATAATACTCTATAAAAAATACATTTTCATTATTTTCAAAAGGATTTCGTACTTCATTAATATTAAAATTTACAGTAAAAACTACTATTGGATAATTTGAATATTCTATTTGCGAATATATTAATCCAAAAGTAGTTTCGACATAATTTTTAGTGGTATGTGTTATATAACATCTCGACGGATATTTAATTTTTTGAGTATATAAAAAATCACGTATCATGTCTATATTTTTATTATCGTCGTTTGATAAAAATTTAATATTAGATACCTCATCATATGACCCGCAATAAACATCTAAATTATACATTAATATATTCATATTATATGACAATGCTTCTTTAATTACAATAGGATTTAATTCATATGTAGATGTAAATAAAAATAAATCCATACATGAGTAAAAAACATCTACATCACTTCTTTCTCCATGTATAATACAATTATCAGGTTTATTTTCCATTAAAGGTTTCCAATAATTAGAAAAATTTCCAGCCTGATTTCCTACAAAATGAAATTGTACATCTGGCATTTTTCTTGCAATATCAAATATTTGTTTTTGATTTTTTCCCGGAGTGAATAATCCTACATTTAACACATGTTTATAATTAGGATTTAATCCTAATTGTACGAGTGTATCATTTCTGTCAACCATTGTATTATTTTCAATTGGATATTCTATTATTTCTTGAGGAATATTCAATGAAGTATATTTATTTGCAATATATTCGGATACATGCATAAATTTATCAGGCAGAAATTTCTTGTTAGATAAATTAAAACCTACATCATGAGTTGTTTCTGTTATAAAATAAGTCCTGTCATTTTTATAAATTTTATTACATAAATCATAATTCATAAAAATTTCTGGAATTTCTTCAAAATGAATATAATCTGGATCAAAATTTTCAATTATATTTAATAATTCAAATTTATTAGATGATAATGTTATAAAATCATCATTTTCAATTAATTTTTGTATTTTATCTTTCTGAACAGTAAAAACTCCGGCTGTTAAATCAGCATATTCAACTATTTTAAGATTATATTGTTTGTATAGATTAATAACCTTTTTATAAAATACTTGTGGAAGTCCACCTGTAGATAAATGCGGAGTTATCATAAGCAATTTCTTTTTATTTAATCTATTTTCAATAAATAAATTTAATTCGTTGTATGCCTTTTTTGCAGCATTTTTCCATGTAAATTTATTTCTAATATATTCAGATTTTAAAATAGCGTCTGTATTATATTTTTCATAATTTTCATATACATCTAACATAACCCGTTTCAAATCATCAAAATCTGGTTCACAATAATTTCCAATATCCTTTGCATCAGATGCAAGATTTTCTCCCTTTATATTTATTGTATGAGATATTCCTTTTGCAAAATCTAATTGAGCTCCCCAATTTGAACAAATAGTAATAATTCCACAAGAAATTGCTTCTATCAAAGGCAAATTCCATCCTTCTCCTCTCGCACATGATAGAAAAACATCTGATGTTTGTAATATGTTTATATATTCATTTCTATCCACAAAATTTATTATTTCTATATTTTCGGAATCTATCTTATAAAATTCTAATCTCTCTTTAGTATTTTTTATATTATCAGTTGCATATATATTGTCAACTAAAAGTTTCAATTTAACATTATTATTTTCTCCAAAAATTTCATTAAATGTCTTTATTAATTCAAGAGTCGATTTTCTATATTCCCACCTACCTACAATAACAAAAGTGAATTTATCATTCTTAGGTTTATTTTCTAATGGAATAAAATCAGAATCCACGCCCTCTGGAATTATTTTAATTTTATTTTCTGGATATCCTTGTTCTATAGCACATTCTTTTTGCCAATTTGATGGAACCCACATTTGATCAAATTCCAATAATTTATTAAAAAAATCAGCTGGATATTTAGTGGATTCCCATACAACATATGCAATTTTAGAATTTTTATATTTATCATAAAAATAATAATGATCTACTTCATTTAAAACTATATTAATAGGAATTTTATTATCTTCATTAAATATTTTATTGTTTATTGGAAGGTCATTTCTATCGTGCTGAGTTGTAAAATAAGTTTGCTCATACAAAATTTTTTGTTCTTCTTCTTTTACGCTCGAATCTTTGTGCCAATTTAAAATTATTGAATTGTTTTTAATATCAACGGTTTTAGATCCATCTTTTCCATCAAATAATGTACATCCATCCATAGAAAAATTTCTAATATATACATCAATATATTTATCTAATTCAGTAAAAAAATGTTTAGAATGATTGTTATAACCACTTTTTCCAAGAAACGACGTATGTGATTTCACATAGTATTTTTGCATAAAACCTCTTATTTTATAAGGATAAATATAAAAAATTATTTAATAACTGTAATTTTTATACAAAAATTATCATCATGTTTTTATACAATTGCATATTTTGTACTTAAATCTGAAATAACTGTTCCAAGCAATGTATCGGTTATTGCATCTTCAAAAATAAAGATTTCTGCGATATCTCCATTCAATAAAGAACTTCCATTTGCTTCAGTTGCAATCTGTGTCCAAGTATCAGGATCTGATGCAAAGGATGTTGGATCGCCAGTTGTAATATCGGTGGTACTATTTGCTCCGCCATTTATATCAGTATCAGAATTTCTTCTAATCCACATTATATTATATTGATCTGTAACTGTCATTGCTGGATTTGTTGCACTTCCAAGTTGAAAATATACAACATCAGTAGTATTGTTATATCTAAAAGTAAAACCATAATGAGTACTATCTCCACCACGTGTTGATATTAAAGTTCCTGGACTTCCTACTGAATTTTTACTTACTACTATCATAGTTAATTTATCACCAGGAGTATTTCCAAATACTTTTCCTGCAATTCTTAATGTTGATGCTGATGTACCATTAAATCTAAGTACAGGATATCCATTTAATATATTAGTTTTATAAATTGGACCTGTACTAAGAGCTGTTATATCATATGCATTTCCACTATGATCTGCCCATGTAGTTATAGCATTTCCATCTGAACTTCCTGTAATTAGAGATGCATCATAATGTGCGGCTTCGCCATATAAATTACCAGCACTTGTTTGTAATTGAATAAGATTTCCTAATTTTCTCCATCCCTGAACACTTCCCATATATATTACATGTTGTGAAATATTATCCACAAATGCTAAATCTCCTATATATTGTCTAAGACTTTCTAAATCATTTGGTATTCCTACATCATCAAAAGTAGGACTACTACTACTAACATAAGATGCTGTTGCTGAATAACTCGCTGAAACAACACTACCTAATAATGTTAAGGCAGTATCTGAATATGAAGAACTTACAGAATATGATGAAGAAACGCTTGAACCTCCACCAGAACCAGAAACATATGAAGCAGTCTCGGCATAACTTGCAGAAACAACTGATCCTAATAAAGTTAATGCAGTATCGGAATAACTGGAGCTTACAGAATATGAAGATGATATACTACTCGATCCCGATACATACGAGGCAGTCTCAGCATAACTTGCCGATTCAATTGGATCCGATACAATTATTGATCCTGTTACTCTAAGTGATCCTGTTAATTCTATATCGTAAAATTTCATTTATTTTTCCTATTTTAAAAATTTGTCCAAGACAAACTGTACTTATTAGATAAATATGTTCCAAGTTGATTTATTTCAGATATACTTTTAGTTTCCTGATAATTTATTATTTCTGCATATTCATGAAAACCAAGATTTGGATTATACACAGTTGTTCCGATTGAGGCCCATGATTGATATGCGTGTGCAGCGTTTAATCCTTGCCAGGTTGTGGTACTATCATAACTTGCATTTGATCCTGAGTATACACTTCCTGTCATATCATATATATATGCTGTTTTATTTGGAGCATCAAGTACCAATACAAATACTATCCAACTACCAGATGCAAATGGAGCTTCCGATGGTACTATGGCATTTCCTGATCCATCTCTAACATAAAATTGTATTGTATTAGCTGGTAAAGTTAATTGAGCTCTAATAGCTTTATTTGAAACATTTCCATAATCAAAAAATATTT
>CAZRMA010000088.1:0-11211 GCA_964600655.1 uncultured Ignavibacteriaceae bacterium | reverse complement strand
GCGCAAGTAAGAAAATTTAAAAGTATTTTTAATACCTTTAGATTTAATTATTATTCTAAAGTGAAGACAATACTTTTTTTATGCGGATGATTTATCTAACTAAAATAGCGGCTTTCCTCATTCTTTTGCTTATAGGCTTTAGCAGCATTTGTCTTCCACAAAAAAAAATAACTTTATCCCTCAAATATAAAACCGTCTCTTTGCCCTTTGGCTTAAAGGAAAAAGTCCCTATAGAAAAACCGGTTGTTGCACTGGCATTAAGCGGCGGTGGGGCTAGAGGACTTTCACAGATCGGGGTTTTAAAAGCATTTGAACAGGCGGGAATTCGAATTGACGTAATAGTCGGAACTAGTATGGGAAGCGTAATTGGCGGGCTTTATGCAGCGGGGTACTCCATAAGTCAAATTGATTCCATCGCAAGAAATACAGACTGGGATGAAATACTTTCCTTAAACAGGGAGACAGACCGCAGGCAATTGTTTGTTGATCAAAAAGTAACTGAGGACCGGGCAATCTTTACGTTAAGGATTAACGGCCTTAAACCGATGATCCCAACATCATTTAATGATGGGCAAAAGCTTTCCAATTTTTTAAGTCTTTTAACATTTCAAGCCCCGATTCATGTAAAAAATAATTTTGATGATCTTCACACTCACTTTAGAGCAGTGGCCACTGATTTAGTAACCGGGAATTTAGTAATAATAGACAAAGGATCATTAAGCCAGGCAATGAGAGCAAGTTCGAGCGTTTCTTTTTTTCTTGCCCCTGTTAAGCTCGATTCAATGACCTTAGTCGATGGTGGTTTGGTTGCAAATATTCCTGTTGATGCAGCAAAAAAAATCAGCGACTATGTGATTGCAGTAAACACAACAAGTTCCTTGCACTCAGAAAGTGAATTAAATCTGCCTTGGATGGTTGCCGACCAAATTGTAAGCATTCCAATGAGGCTTTTAAACGAGGAACAAATCAAAAATGCTAACGTTTACATTCAACCCAAATTAAGAAATGATTTATCAACTGAATTTATTAATGTGGAAAGTCTTATAGAAAAGGGTTATCGGGCGGCCTTGCCTTATGTGAAAAAAATTCGTCATGATATAGATTCAATTTATAATGCAAGACTTCACGAAAATGAATTTTATGTAAAAAACATTGTTAGCGAAAACGTAGCTTCAGACTCCCTCAGCTCAATAGCGGAGGAATTTACCAACAGGGATTCTGTAAGCAGTGCCGAAATTTTAAAATATATTAATGCTCAATATCAAACCGGTAAATATGAAGATATAAAAGCAGAAATTAATGAGAATCAGGATTATACAACCATTAAGTTTGATTATATAAAGAATCCTATTGTAAAAGATATTATAATTGATGGAATAAATATTATTTCCCCTGAAGCAGTTGATTCTATTCTCTTTCCTATTTACAACGCTCCATATAATCCTCGGGGCCTTTATAAGAAGCTTATTGAAATTTTAAATCTTTATAGGCAAAAGGGATTTTCACTTGCGGATATTCAGGAAATTGATTTCAATAAAAAAAGCGGGGTGCTGTATTTAACCTTTGACGAAGGCTTGATTTCAAAAATAGAAATTGAAGGAAATGAAATTACAGATCCAACAGTAATAACCAGGGAAATTCCATTGAAAGCCGGAGAGTACTTCCGCTATCAGCCAATACAGCAGGGATTAACGAATTTAAGGACTACAAATTTATTTGAAAACATAAATCTTTCTATTATCCGAAAAGATGATCAAAATATATTGGATGTTAAAGTTCATGAAAAAGCCGTCAGCCTTATGCGTGTGGGTTTTAGAATAGACGACGAAAAGAAAGCACAACTGGGTTTGGATATTAGGAATGGGAATCTTTTTGGCTCCGGCAATGAATTGGGATTAATTCTCTTCGGAGGAGTACGAAACAGGGCATATATATTAGAGCTTAAATCCAATCGGATCTTAAATACTTATTTAACTTATAAATTCAATGCTTATTATAAATTTGACGACGCATATAATTATAGGGATGATCCGGTTAAAGAAAGTAATGAATTTTCAAGATCTGTTATAGGCGAGTATAGGCAAATTTATTATGGGGGCTCAATTGCCGTCGGGGCACAGGTCGGCAAGTTTGGAAATTTAATTGTTAAAGGTGAATATGAATATGATAAGCTTAAGTTAAAACAAGGGCAAATTCCTGAAGATCCTTTTACAACCAAAATAATTTCATTAAGAACCAGCACAACTATCGATACCCAGGATAAATATCCGTATCCAACAAAAGGAGTGTATTTTAACGCATTCTATGAAACAGCTCAAAAGGTTTTAGGCGGCAGTGTCGGATATTTAAATTTTGGTTTTGATTACAGAAATTACTTTACCATAAATAAGGTAAATACTTTTTCTCCCAGATTTGAACTTGGTTTTGCTGATAAAACCTTACCACTAACCAAGCAGTATTCAATTGGAGGGCAATCTTCTTTTTTTGGTATGCGCCAGGATGATTTTAGAGGAAGGCAAATATTTTTAGCATCCCTTGAATACCGATATAAATTACCATTTGACATTTTCTTTGATTCATATTTTAAAGCTCGTTATGATCTTGGGAGAGCCTGGCCGGAACAAGAGCAAATAAAATTAAAAGATTTAAGACACGGGATTGGCATTTCGTTAGCTTTTGATACTCCTGTTGGCCCGGCGGAATTTTCTGTCGGCAGAAGTTTTCTGTTTACAAAAAATCTACCAGGCAATCCATTAAGTTTTGGAAATACGCTTTTTTATTTTTCGATTGGTTATTATTATTGAATAATTAAGCTGATAAATTAATCTTTTATATAGAATCGTAATTTGTCCGGTTATTTAACGCAGCTCTTTTTGAAATTTCTCGCCTAAAGCCTGATATAATTTTTCGTTTTCTTTATCCCTGGTTTTTTTAAAAATGTTAGAAAGAGCAAAATAAACCTTGCTTTTAAGATGAACTGTCTCAACGCCTTGCTCTATTGTTTTCAATACTTTTTTCAGCTTAGGGCAATCAAGTTCATAGTTATACATTTTAGCAATCGCAATAAAAGGTTCGTGTGAATCTGGATTCACTTTCGCAGCTTTTTTATAATAATCCATTGCCCTTTCATAATAAATTCCATAAACAGAAATTGATTCTAATATTTGCCCAACGGCATAAAAGATCTTGAAGCAATTGTCAGGAAATTCTTTACAAATTTTTTCTGCATACATTGCAATTTCATCTGGAGAGAGTGCTTTATTCCATAACAATGATTTGTAGAGCACAGCATCTTTAATTTTGTTTTCTATTGCAGCACGAAAAGCATCAAATAATTCATCAGGGGAGTTTGAATTAATAAAAACATTTTCAATCTCTTTTTTTTTGATTGTAGTCATAAAAATTTATGCTAAATATTTTATAATTGCCGGCTTCGAAAACAAAGGCAAAGCTGCTTCAAATTCAACAGTTTGATTTTTATCCCATTCTTTTTTGTCGGTAATTTTATGTTCATGTTGGTCTAAGCAGGCGAAACGCATATCCCTAATTTCATGGTTTTCATCAAACACAAAAAAAGAAATTATAACCGGTAAAAGCAATATTTTTTTCCATTCTTTATACGAATTATAGGCGCGTTCATTTATTAGCCAGACAGATTTATGTTTTGCTTTCCAATCAAGCAAGGCTTTTTTGTTTTTATAAGAAATAATTAAATCTGGTTTATCTTTTCCTTTTTCCCAAACTTTTTTATATCTGTTGTCTTTACCAAAATCATTAAAATCAAATCCCCATTGAACAAGAAGATTTTTCCCGGCAATTTCAGCCAAATCATGAAGTTTGTAATTTTTTCTGAAATCTGATGTCGATTTAAGTGGATTAAAATTTAATTCTTGCATATAAATTAAATGATGGATTTTATTAATTACGAAAACAAAACAAAGTAAATTAAGAAAAGTTATTAATGTCACATATAGAAACGAGAAAACTTATGAGAGCAAAGGTGGATTTAAAATTTAGCTTTTTCTTTTTTCAAGCGCTTTTTCATAAAGAGAAATATATTCCTTTGCGGAATGATCCCATGAAAAATCTTTGCTCATTCCATTCTTTTGAATTTTTGCCCAGATATCTTTTAGATGAAAATAGTTTAATGCCCGCTCAACGGAAACTGATAAAGCAAATGGAGTATAATCGTTAAAAGAAAAGCCAGTTCCGGTATCGTAACCGGAATGACTCATTTCATCCCAATCCAAAACTGTGTCTGCAAGTCCGCCGGTCTTACGGACAACCGGAACGGTTCCATACTTCAAGCTATAAATCTGATTTAGCCCGCATGGTTCATAATGTGAGGGCATGAGAAATAGATCGGCGCCGGCTTCTATCAAATGGGATAATTCGTTATTAAACCCCAGATATATAGAAACTTTATCTGGAAATTTTTCTGCGAGGAATCTAAAATGATTTTCATATTTTTCATCACCGCTTCCTAAAACAACCCATTGAGAATTTAATTTCATAAGCGATTCAGTTGACTGCTCAAAAATATCAAATCCTTTTTGTGCTGCCATTCTAGATATGATAGCAATAAGCGGAACATCTTCGCGAAATTGCAGCCCCATATGTTCAAGAAGGAATTTTTTATTTTTTAATTTCCCGCCTAAATATTTATTTGAATATCGAAATGGAAGAAATTTATCTTCATCTGGGTTCCATGTATCATAATCAACCCCATTGACAATTCCATAAAGATCCTTTTGCCGTAATTTCAATTCATCTTGCATTCCCGAACCAAACTCAGGCGTTAGAATTTCATAAGCGTAAGTTTTGCTAACGGTATTAATTACATCAGCAAAAACAATTCCCGTTTTCATAAATGAAACGTTGTCTTCAAATTCAACTGGCCCGCCTGGATAGAATAAGCTTCCTTTTATTTCTGCATTGAGCAAAGCTGCTTTTGAAAATCTGCCTTGATAACCAATGTTGTGAATAGTATAAACGATAGCAGTGTGATCAAACATTTTATCCCAACGATAGTTATCTTTTATGAACAATGGCATTAGACCTGTCTGCCAGTCATTGCAATGAATAATATCGGGAGCCCATTGCATTCTTTGTAATGTTTCAATTACTCCTTTTGAAAAAAGTATAAAGCGCTCATCTTCATCGAAATCATTCGAATATATTTTCCCTCTGTTAAAATAATGGGGACAGTCAATAAAATTTACTTCAATGGGAGAATCCGGAAGAGGACATTGATGCACGTGGACATCCCGGATATGTCCGTTTATTCTAATCGGCATACCGCCAATGCCCCAATTATATTTTAAACCAAATTTATTTTCATCAATTAAATCGTATTTGGGTGTAAAAATTTTTACATCATGGCCGAGTTTTTCAAGAGCCTTTGGAAGCGCGCCAGCGACATCTGCTAATCCGCCCGTTTTTGAAAACGGGAAAACTTCTGAAGAAACGAATGCTATTTTCATATTTTGATTTTTTGAATTATTCTGATACGGCATTAATATATAAATAAATCTAAAAACATTTTACTATTAAAGGGGTATTTAAAATTTCTTAAGAAAAGAAATATGTAAAGCTCTATTATAAGTTTTCTCTAAAATTTAATTTTAAGATTATTTTTATACAGATATTTAGTTCAACAAATTAATAAGAAGAATAATTTTATTTTGATTTTATCAATCCTTATTTTGGTGCCGCTGTTGAACAATTTTAAAAAGTGGGTTAAACAAATAAAATGACAATTTATCAAGCCGGAAATAAAAAAAATCGCGCAATAATTTTTATACATGGATTTCCTTACGATCATTTTTTGTGGTATGATATAATATCGAGTTTAAAAGATCAATATTTTTGCGTTTCCTTCGATTTGCGCGGGCTGGGGCAAACGCCGGCAGGGGACGGACAATTTACAATTGAGTCATTTGTTGATGATATTGAGAGCCTGATTGAAGAAATGAATTTGTACAAACCAACTCTTTGCGGAATATCGATGGGCGGGTATATTTCATTTAGAGCCATCGAAAGAATGCAGGATGAACTTGCAGCCATTATATTTTGTGATACAAAACCGGAAGCGGATGATAATGCAACAAAAATTAGAAGAGCAGAGGGAATAAAAAAAATAAATACTTTGGGCGTTCAAAAGTTTGTTGAAGATTTTGTACCAACGTGTTTTGCTGAAGAGTCAATTAAAAGAATGGGGAATAAATATTCAGCCATTCTTGAACGGTCAAAAACTTTTTCTGCAGTTGGTGTAAAAGGCTGTTTGCTTGCAATGTCGGGAAGAACAGACTCAACTCATTATCTTGAAGAAATAAACATTCCTTCTTTATTTGTTTGTGGCGAAGTAGATAATTTTACTCCTCCGCAGCAAATGAAACAATATGCCGACAAGGTATCTAAATCAGATTTTGTCGTTGTTCCTAAAGCCGGACATATGTCGCCGGTTGAAAATCCAGAATTTGTGGCAGAAGCTATTCATAACTTTTTATCATCTTTATAACTTATCAATTATAAAAAGCATTGACATATTAAATGAAAGCAATTATAGTTCAAACTCCAGGAGGGGCTGAAAAATTAAAATTAGGAAACACAGAAAAGCCAGTTCCCGGTAAAAACCAATTGCTTGTTAAAGTTGAAGCAACGGCGCTAAACAGAGCTGATATTTTACAAAGGCAAGGAAAATATCCGCCACCAAAAGGAGCAAGTGAAATTTTAGGATTAGAAATTTCTGGAGTTGTCTCAGAAGTTGGCCCTAAAGCGACAAATCATAAAGTTGGCGATAAAGTTTTTGGATTAGTGCCTGGCGGGGGTTATGCGGAATATTGTGTTATACATGAATTAATGGCAAATAAAATCCCAGAGAATTTATCTTTTGAACAGGCAGCCGCAATCCCTGAAGTGTTTTTAACTGCTTATCAAGCCTTGATTTCAATAACTCAATTAAAAAAAGGAGAGATCATTTTAATTCACGCTGGTGCCAGTGGGGTTGGAACTGCGGGAATTCAAATTGCTAAGCAAATTGGGGCCACAATATTCGTTACAGCATCAAAGAAAAAACATCAAATTTGCTTTGATCTTGGGGCGGAGAAAGCAATTGACTACAAAAATGAAAACTTTGGCGAAAAAATTTCAAATTTTACCAATGGTAATGGCGTTGATGTTATAATTGATTTTATCTCAGCTCCATATTTTAAAGACAATATTAATTCCCTCTCGACAGATGGGAGATTAATTATTCTTGCTTCTCTTGGTGGGGGGAAAGTGGATGAATTTGATTTACGACAAATTTTAATTAAGAGACTAACCATAATTGGGTCAACTCTTCGAGCAAGAAGTCTGGAATATCAAATAAATCTGAACAAGACTTTTATGAATTTTGCTTATGATAAATTTGAAGACGGAAGATTAAAACCAATAGTCGATAAGGTTTATGATTGGAAAGATGTTTCCGAAGCACATCAATACATGGAGGCAAATAAAAACAGTGGGAAAATCGTTTTAAAAATAATTTAACAGGTATAACAAATTTGACTCGGTTACTTTTTCATTAAGCCCGAAGGTTTTTTTAATGTTCTAATGACCTTGTTTTGTAAGTTCATTATTCCCCTAAAGTTTTTCCACATCCAGGAGATCTCTTTTTTATGTTCGTCAAGTGTTGAATAATCAGGAATAACAAAGCCGGTGTGTTTTAAATTAAAAGCAATTGTTATTCTTTTTTTATCACCAGTATATTTTTCGACATAATGGTGAAGAGATGAAGGGAAAAAAACCATTAACCCTTTTTTAGGAACAACGGCAAATTCATTTTCAAAAGGATTGTTATTATTAATTATTTCTTTAGGAACCATGCTGCGGTTTTCGAAAATAGTTCTTCCCCCATATGATGAATTGTTCTCTGCATCTCCGGTTTCAACATAAAAAATTCCAGACCAGATTGTATTCTTTGTCATATGCGCATGTGAAGCATTAAACGAATTTTTCCAATTAACATTTGCCCAGGTTTCTGATTCCCAATTATTAAAATGTGATTCGGTTGGATTATTAACGGTTCTTTTAATTACTTCATCTTTAGCCAGATGAACTTTATGTATGAGTTCTTTTATGCAATCTTCATCCCAGGTGTTTTCAATTCCTTTTTCGGAGTGCCAGCCGCCTATATTTGAAACAACGATTCCTTTTGATGCATTCATTTTCTTATATATTAGTTCTTTTAATTTATCTGCCAGCAAGGGTCCATCTGGCCATTCATACATCATTACCGGGGTTTCGAATAATTTTAACAAAACAGCGTCATTTAAATTTGATTGAACTTGTGGAATCATATTAAACTCACTATCGTAATTGAATTATATTTGCAGCGGACTTTTATGAGTAAGGCCGATTGATAGATTATCGGCGTCTATTAATAAAAGTTAACGGTATAGCGTTTATATTTCCCTTTTTCATAGTTAAACTTTGCGCTAAAAAATTTTGCTTGATGAGCGGAACTATTTTTATTGAAAACCCAATCAAGAAATATTTTATCACCGTCCCATAAATTTAAATTTAATAATTTATTATTTGGAATCCACTCTAAATTTCCTTCATTTGAATCAATTAATTTTCCTTTATAGGTTTCCGCCGTAAAAATGAAAACATGCCAATCATTTTTTCCGTCAAAGTTAGGAAAAGTAATAAATCCATGCAGGAGGGGCTTTTTAATTGTTAATCCAGATTCTTCCTTAACTTCCCTAATTACACATTCTTCTGGACTTTCTCCTGGGTCAAATTTTCCGCCGAGCCCGTTCCATTTTCCTTCATGAAAATCATTTTTTTTCTTCACTCGGTGAAGCATTAAGGTTTGGCTATTTTTTTTATCAATAACATAACAAAGAGTTGCAAGAATCATTAATAATCCATATATATTTTAAATAGTATTGACACTTATTATACTCTAAATTAAGTTTTCATAACCATATTTTAAAACTATTTTAAACATTAAAATTTAATTTGGCTATTTCAGATATTTTATAAATATTTAAGTGGCATTTTTAAGGATAAAAGATTTTAATAGGAGAATTATTATAATGATTACCTTAGCAAATGATTCCAAAGAAAAAGTTTTTAAAACTCAAGAAGAGCTAATTGAAGAATGTATTGAGAACGGGATACCCGTAACCGGGCATGAAGACATTGAAACTTTGGAAATGTTTTTAAGTGCTTCAGACGATGATGATGATTTTGACGACGACGACGACGATGATTTTGATGATGATGATGAGCTTGAAGATGAAGAAGAAGTTATCTCAGAAATAGAGCCTGAGGATGAAGACGAAATTTATGATGACGATTTTGATTTTGATGAAGACGAGGATGACGATGATCTTGATGATGAGGTTCAGTATAATTGACCCGGGTCAAAGCTATATGAACGTCTAATAACCCAGATAATTATTTTTCAGCAAGTAATTTTTAACATAGTCGGTTACTCCATCTTCAAGTGTACTTAAGGATTTAGCGTAGCCGGCTTTTTTTACTTTAGATAGGTTTGCTTCAGTAAAATACTGATATTTT
Organism: uncultured Ignavibacteriaceae bacterium; assembly: GCA_964600655.1. Classification (GTDB taxonomy): domain Bacteria; phylum Bacteroidota; class Ignavibacteria; order Ignavibacteriales; family Ignavibacteriaceae; genus CAVSWT01. The sequence continues at coordinate 1,638 of CAZRMA010000088.1, read as the reverse complement.
TGTGAAAGGCTCTTGGGCAAGTCGATATAATCAATATTAACGGGTTTTCCCATTGCATTAAATATTGCCGTAACTAAATCTTTCCATGTCCTTGCATTCCCTGAGCCGACATTGAAAATTCCATTCTTGTCGAGGTTATCTAAAAAGAAGAGAGTCATCCCCACGGCATCTTTAACATAAACAAAATCTCTCTTTTGTTCTCCGTCTTTGTAATCAGGATTTTCTGATTTAAATAATTTTACTTTTCCGGTATCTCTAATTTGTTCAAATGCTTTATGAACAACACTTCTCATATCGCCTTTGTGATACTCGTTCGGCCCATAGACATTAAAATATTTTAATCCAACAATTTTATTTAATAATCCCTGGCTCTTTGCCCAAATGTCAAAAAGGCTTTTTGAATAGCCATACATATTTAAAGGGCGAAGTGAATTTAATTTTTCTTCAGCATCATTAAAACCAAGCGAACCATCACCGTAAGTTGCTGCCGAAGAAGCATAAATAAATCTTATATCATTTTTAAAAGAATATTTAGCAAGCTTTTGAGTGTATTGAAAATTATTTTTAATTAAATGATCAGCATCCTTTTCGGTGGTAGATGAATTTGCGCCCATATGAATTATCGCGCTGATTTTATATTTGACACCGTTGTTCAGCTTCTCAATGAAATCATCTTTATGTATAAAATCTTGGAATTTTAATCCGACTAAATTTTTCCATTTTTCTTCAAGGCCGAGCTCATCAACAATTATAATGTCTTCTCTTCCCAGCTGGTTTAATTGCCAGACAATTGCGCTTCCAATAAAGCCTGCACCGCCTGTTACAATAATCATGAGCGTCCTCTGAATGATTAAGTTTATTTTTATTATAGGCTAATTTAATTATATTTACAATCCTTTGCACAACACGAATTAAATTTAAAAACAATGAACGATACATTAGAAACGCTTAAAAATATATTATCAAAAAAAATAATGCTCCTCGATGGGCCGCGCGGAACAATGATTCAAAAGCTTCGGTTAACTGAAGAAGATTTTCGCGGGGAATTATTAAAAAACCATCCGCATGATTTAAAAGGCAACAATGATATTCTATGCCTTACGCAGCCTGAAATGATTAAAGACATTCATCGGGCATTTTTAAATTCTGGAGCCGAAATACTTGGAACAAATACTTTTAACGGCAATGGAATTTCACAAGCCGATTATAAAACGGAACATCTTGTTTATGATTTAAATTTTAATGCAGCTAAAATTGCTAAAGAATGTGTTGATGAATACAATGTTAAAGATCCTTCTCTTCAAAGATTTGTTGCCGGAGCAATGGGACCGACCAATAAGACCTTATCAATGTCTCCTTCGGTTACCGATCCAGGATTCCGTGCGGTTACTTTTGATCAGATAAGCCAAGCATATAAAGAACAAGCCCGTGGATTGATTGACGGCGGCGCAGATATTCTTTTAATTGAAACTGTTTTTGACACGCTTAACGCCAAAGCAGCTATCTATGCAATTACGGAATTGAGCCATCAAACTGGGAAACAAATTCCGTTAATGATTTCCGGAACTGTTGTGGATATGAGTGGAAGAACTTTATCGGGACAAACGATAGAAGCATTTTGGATCTCGATTTCACATG
>CAZRMA010000087.1:0-11348 GCA_964600655.1 uncultured Ignavibacteriaceae bacterium | reverse complement strand
CGTGCTACCGGTGAAAGAATGGATATTGGTTTGGATGATTTGAAAGGAAAGCTGAAAGAGATTTTAAAGTAGCTCTCAACATTATACATATAAACAATTTGTCAGTCTGAGCTTGTCGAAGACTGACATTCTAAATAAACTCACATTTCGACAAGCTCAATGTGACATGAGATTTGCTCACTAAAATTCTTCTATGTGATTTCAATTTATTTTAAAAGCAAATGATCAAGCATATAATTTTTGATTTATCCGAAGTATTTATTTCCGGAATTTATGGAATTGAAAAGTGTCTCGCACCAGTTCTTAACATTGAAGAAAAAATAATTTCACGGCAATTGTACGACGGCTCGTTCCCAAACTTAATGCTTGGGAATATAACCGAAGATGATTTTTTAGATGAAGTTATCTCAACATACAATTGGAAGATTGAAAAAGAAGTTGTTAAAAAAGAAATTAGGCTGAATTTGCTTAATGAAGTTAAAGGCACAAAAGAAATCCTTTACAAGCTTCACGGCAAATACAATTTAATTCTTCTATCAGATCATTGCACAGAATGGGTTGAGCATGTTATTAAATCTCATGATTTTCTTTCAGTGTTTGATAAGATTTATTTTTCATTTCAAATAAAGTCCACCAAAAAAAGTAAAAATGCACTTGAGTTTGTGTTGAAGGAAAATTCTTTAATCCCCAATGAATGTCTATTCATTGATGACAGCAGAACGAATATTTCATTCGCTACAGAAATGGGGATAAATGTAATTCACTTTAAAGATGCTGAAGATTTAAAGGCAGAGTTGAAAAGGTTTAATATATTATTTGATTAAATATTCTTAAACACAAAATTCATTTCAATAATTTTAATAAAAAATTTGCTTATCTATCCACCAACCCTTACGGGTATAATATTTAAATGATCCCTTGTTTTTATACCCGAAAAGGTATAATTTTGTCTAAAATATTTATTACTGTACCCGAGAAGGTATAACATGAGCATAATATCAAAGTTTGTTAAAGAGAAAAGGAAAAAGCTTGGCCTGACTCAATTGGAACTAGCTGAGCGGGCAGGCGTGGGTATAAGATTTATAAGAGAACTTGAACAAGGTAAAAAAACTTTGCAGATGGATAAAGTAAACCAAGTTCTTAACTTATTTGGCCAGCAACTAGGCCCGGTAAAAAAATCATTGGAAGAAGAAAATGAGTAAGAAAGGGAAAGTGTTTTATAAAAATTTATTTGCCGGAACGATAGAAGAAAACGAAGATGGATATTTTTTTACTTACGATGCAAATTATTTGAAGCTTCCGGAAAGTAAACCAGTAAGTTTGACCATGCCGATAAAAAAGGAATCATACTTAAGTAAAACTATGTTTCCATTCTTTGATGGTTTAATCCCTGAAGGCTGGCTGCTTGATATAGCAGAAACAAACTGGAAAATTAATCAGCGTGACAGAATGGGTTTACTCTTAGCATTTTGTAAAGACTGCATTGGCGCAGTAAGTATTATTCCTTTAGAAGAAGACAAAGTTTAAATGGTAAAAAAATGTTTATACTGTTATAAAGAAATTCCTGATAGTGAATTTGAATTCCATTCAAGCTGCAGTAAAAAATTTTTCGGTACAGAAATACCGCCAGTAATTGATTTCAGCTTAGATGATATTGAAGAATTAGCGATTAAAACTTTAGGGAGAAATGTTTCCGTAACGGGAGTACAGCCAAAATTATCATTGGAAATTAAATCAAGCAAAGGCGAAGGGAAAAGATTGACAATCGTTGGATTGTGGGGAAATTTTATTTTCAAACCGCCATTTATCAAGTATCCTGAAATGCCGGAGAACGAAGATTTAACAATGCATTTGGCTGAAGAATTAAAAATAAAAACCGCTGAACATTCTTTAATTCGTTTGATATCGGGCGAGTTGGGTTATATAAGTAAAAGATTTGATAGAACTAAAAATGAAAAGCTTCATCAGGAAGATATGGCACAGTTGATAGGAAATTTAACCGAAAGAAAATACAGCGGTTCTATGGAAAAGATCGGAAAAATTATTTTAAAGCATTCTACTTTTTCCGGTAATGATGCATTGAGATTATTTGAGCTGACTTTATTTTGCTTTATTACAGGCAATGCAGATATGCATTTGAAAAATTTTTCATTACTTTATTCTGAAGACGATGAAATTTTATTATCGCCTGCTTATGATTTACTGGCAACTAAATTATTAATACCTAAAGATAATGAAGAGCTCGCTTTAACTTTAAATGGAAAGAAAAGTCATTTGAGAAAAAGCGACTTTGATAAATTTGCTTTATCGCTTGGAATTAACGAAGTAGCTGCGAGTAATGTTTATAGAAAATTTACTTCAAGCTTAAATAAATTTTTTGGTTTTATTGACGATAGCTTTTTAGCAGATGAAACAAAAGAAAAGTATAAAGATTTAATATCTCAAAGAATGCAAATAATAATTTGATAACTCAAGTTACGCAAAGTATTTAGATATAAACCCGATTTCTCAAAGAAATCGGGTTTATTTTAGAGTCATACGTAAGGTAAGTAAATAATAAGAAGGTATTTATGAAGAAATTATTCCTTGTCTCCACTCCAATCGGTAATTATGATGATATAACCATTCGGGCTTTGAACATTTTAAAGGAATGTGATTTTATAATTTGTGAAGAATATAAAGAAGCAAGAAGATTGCTTTCACATTTTCAAATTGAAAAAGAATTAATTGCTTTAAATGAACACAATGAAAAGGAAATTGTAAATGATCTTCTGCTAAAAATACTTGAAGCAAATTCTGTGGCATTAATTTCAGACTGCGGCACACCATTATTTTCTGATCCGGGACATTTACTGGTTGAAGTTTGCATTTCCCAAAACATACAAATTATTCCGGTACCGGGAGCCAATTCTCTATTATCCGCATTGATTGGCTCCGGAATGGATTTTGAAAAATTTTATTATTACGGATGGCTTTCTCCTAAAAAAGATGAAAGAAGATCGCAGCTTTACAGCCTTAAAAATATTAATGAAGTAATTGTCTTGCTTGATACTCCGTATAGATTAAAAGCTCTTCTTGCCGATGTTGTAAAAGTTTTTGGAAAAAATAAAAGAATTGTAGTTGCATTTGAGTTAACAATGAAGGATGAAAGATTTTTTAGAGGGTCGGCTGAAGATATTCTAAAAATAGCTGAGCAAAAAAATTTGAAAGGGGAGTTTGTGTTGTTGGTGGATAATAAAAAGTAAATTATATCTGTGGCTGCAATTAAAAATCTTGCAAAAAATATTTTAATGTCTCATCTTTAATTTTGTTAAAATACTCCATGGCTTTTTGTTTATCCCCGCGTATGCGATACGAGCGTAAAAGATCCACATAAATTAAATCGGTATCTAATGTATTTTCATACATTATATCTTTATCTATCCGTCTCCCTGGAACCATTTTATTTAATGTTATTATTTCATTATCAGTTATTTTATGAGAAAATATATTTTCCTTAAATAACCTTCCTTACGCCATAATTATAAAAATTATTAACCATTTGAAAAACAAATTACTCAAGATTATACTTTTTCTTTATTTCTTTTTCAGCTTGAAGCCAGTCGGACAAAGCTTCTCCAACGGCATCACCGCGTTCTAGAAAGATTTGATGTGCTAGTTTGCGGATTTCTTCCTGCAGTTGCTCGATAGAGATTTCTTCATTTTTCTTAAACGTGCTTTTGTCTTTTTGTTTCATTGTTATTTTTCCTTTACTTAATGTTTATACTTATACATAATTTCTTCAATGCTTATTTTTAATAACTCCCAATATGCTTCAATCCCTTCCTTTATTATTTCCCACAAATTTTCATCGGCTTCATCAATTTCCCGTAATTTCCTTTTTCCTTCTAGGATCTTCTCATTTATCTCATCAATGTGGGAAGTTATTTCAAGTTTACTTTTTCCTTTAGCCTTTATTGCTATTTTATTAAGTTGAGTATATTCGGTTTCCCATGCATCCAAATGTGTTTTTAACATTTGCTGATAATATCGTTTATCACCAGAAAACTTTTCGTCATCTTTTATTGCAGTCATTTTTTCTTCACCCCTATCATCTATTGTGCTATTGTAATTTTGATTTAGATAATGGGAATCCCAAAACAGTAAAATATCTTGATTGTAAACCTTTATCATTAAATTGAGACCCAATAGTCATTCTAATTGCATTCCTGATTAGAAAACTTGCAGAAATAAATGCTTCATATTTAAGATCGATTATTTTAGGATTATTTTCCCTCAAGTTGATTATATCATTCGGATTAAGAATTACTCCCCCGCGAAATTCAAATAAATTTAAAGGAGCAATAACAAGCCCCACAGTTCCTGCCAAATCATTTGCTTTTGAATTGTCTTTGAAATCCAGATCTACATATAGGTTAAGTGTTTCATCAAAAAAAGTTAACCCAACTCCGGCAGTATAATTTCGTATGTAATTCAAACTATCAAAACTGGCTTCACTAAGATTTCTTGCAAGCAGACCAAAAGAAAGGAAGCGGGCAGGCCTTAAAATTATGCCGGCATCGAATGAAAATGGATTCAATTTATTGTAATGGGAGGTAACCAATGAATAACGATTTATAGTCCCAATTGAAAAGTATTCGTTACCTATAGATAAATTAACCGCGTAATTTTGTAAGCGAATATTATTTATATTATAAACATCCTGATATGATATACCGATGTTATTCATTGTCATAAAAACAGAAGTATTCCCTTGTGTTTTTACATCATCAAAATCATAACCTATAATAACTCCATTATTATCTTTTCTGATGCTCATTGCCGCCGGGTTGTAGCTAGTAGAAGCCAGCCCGGAAGCCTCAGAAACAAAAAATATCCTTTGCATTTCCGTAAGCCGTGTTATATTCTGCTGTGCAAAAATGAAGCTTGTTTGTAAGAATAATATTAATGTTAAAATTTTTATCATTTTTTATTTAAAAAAGTGGTTTCACAAATGTTAAGGAAACCTGATTAAAACCGTCCGAACCGAAAATGTAATGCATATTATAATGCAGCCCTATTCTGTATGAGTCGAACAAAAATTCGATGCCGAATTTCATCCCTAAACCGATTTTAAATTCAGTAGTTGTTTCACTAGTGTTCAATTGCGGGTAGGATGGATATGATTGATCCAACTTATTGTAAATGATATTTCCTTCAAGCATTGGAGCTAAGTAAAAATCATAAAATGATGCTGTTTGCGGATAAATATTTATCTGGCCGCCGGCCCCAATTGTAGTTATGAATGCACCGCCCTTGAGATTAGCGCCTAATGATTGGTTTTGACTAAGAATATTATCTTTATTTAATGAAAAATAGTTAAGGGATAAACCGGCGACAGCACTAAGATTTAATCCTTCATATTCTGCAATACTGAATCTGCTTTGATAACCTAACCCAAAACCAGCTCCAAAAGAGGAACCTAATTTTGTTGTGTAACCTATATCTATAACATCGTATCTTGGCAGAATGTACCTTTTGTTTATTGTTATATTTGCGTATTGATCTGCCATAGTGGTTTCACTTCCTCCCGATTTTCCCGTATACTCAATTGTGCGAAGCTTATTTTTGGGAACTGTTAATCGTCCTAATTCAGTATCCAATGTTAAATCATTTGAATCCTCAAAATAAACATTACCCTCAAATCTTTGTCCATTATTTAGATACGCTATTACTATCTCACCTCTTTCGGCATATTCACTAGAAATATATTCTATCTTTAAAAGTTCTGTTTTAGGGATAGTAAGATTACCGGATTCGGTTTGCAGCATAACCATATTTAAGCTCTTTGCTAAAAGTAAACCTGCAACCACATTTCCATTTCTAAAATAAACAACAACAGGATCTTTTAAAGTAAACTTATAACCCTTTGAGTTATCGTTATTAATTTTTGTTGTCCCTGTATCGTTTTTTGTTCCAAGACTCATAAAAGGATTGTAAGAAATACTTTCGATATTTTGCCTGTCAACCTTAAGCTGCCCAAGATCAAAATCTAAGAGAATATAATCGGCTTTCTCCTCTATAATTCGTCCTACAATAACTTTACTATTTTTTAATACAACATTAACTTCCTGAGCAAAAACGCTTAAGGAAAGTATGCTGGCAAATATTAAAGTTAATATTATTTGTTTATACTTCATTTAAGGATATCTCCATATTTAAATATTTAGTCAGCAAAAAAACTATTTATTATACTATATGAATTAATTTGAGCTGATATTTCTGAGCCGTCTTCAAATTTTACTTTTTCTTTACTATATACCGCTACCCACCAATAATATACTTTTGATGTCTGAAGTGCAGGCCCCGTATATGTTACACTTATCTCTTTCGTTTTACCCGAAGACCAAATAGCATCTGAAAAAGGGCCGTTGCCAATGAAAACTTCGTAGCTAACTGCTCCTGTTACACTTTCCCAATTAAATGTTTTGGGGTCACCAAATCGTGTATTGTTCGCTGGACTTATTAATTTCGGGCTTGAAAGTATTACGTCATATCCAACTTTGCTCGGCAAGCTAAGTTTCTGTCCTTTATCAACTGCAATTATTTTGTAAAAATATTTTTGGTTAATTTGAATAATCCTATCTTCATAAAAAGAAATGTTTGTTGAATCAAGAAAGTTAGCAGCTCCCGGAGTAAATGCTGAATCGACGCTGCGATAAACCAAATAATTTTTTAAATCACCTATATCAGGTGGAATCCAAGTCAATTGAATTTCCGGAGCGCCTTTCTGAGGATTATTATATCCCGAAACATTCAAATTTGAGGGCGGCTGCGGTGCAGAAAGATTTAGCGGCTGAATATCAATTATGTTAGTGGGCAAGCTCTCGTTGCCTGCATTATCAACAGCAGTTAAATAGTAATAATATGTTGAATCATAATTAAGAAAACGGTCAACATACTCTGTCTGAATTATTGAAACCAGCAAACTGAAGGAGGTAGTATTATTTATTGCCCTATATAAACGATATTCCTTTAAATCTTTCTCACTGTTTATCTCCCATCTAAAATGCACCTGCCCATCACCACCGCCAATTAACGTAAAGCTTCGTGGTGTCCCGGGTGCTAAATCATCTGCAGGAGCTGTTATTTCTGAGCAGCCTGACATGTATAATACTATCATGCTAAGGAGTAAAAGAAATATTTTTCTGGTATCCTTTAGTATATTAAAATCTGTTATATTATTTGTTTTTGTATTATTCATTGACTATTCTATTTTGTTAGATAATTATTGCCCGATTTTTATAATTTTTATTTCACTTTAATTTCTATCTGGTATATTCAATTACAAGCGTTCCTATTTGCTTATTAAGCCCCATTATAGGTACAACAACTTGAATTTGATTTGGATCAACAAGCAGTTTAAGATCTGTTGCGTTAATTATTTGCTTTTCAGTAATCTGCTGCCCTTCATTTTTTTTATCGGTTGATAAAATTATTTTGTTACTCTCCGGATTTATTAAATTAATTTTTTGCACATCTTTTTGATCAACAAAGGTTGAAAAGAACTGATTGATTTGTTCCAGATTATTTCTGATCAGTTCACTTCTTACTGACCAAGAGAATACTTCTCCTATTTGTTTAAGATATTCTAATTTCACACTATCCAGTTGAACTGAATAAATTCTATCTTTTTTCTCGCCAATTTCGGCTATTTCATTCTTCAGATTATTGATTTTTATAAAGAAGTAACCAAGTATTATTATAATTATTAAAATTAATGTAGATAAAGCTTTATGGTTATATACTAATTTTTTCATTTTATTAGTTTCTTTTTCTTCCATCTTACTTCACTGAGTTTACTTAAAATTATTGTTGCTCTCATTTAATAATATTCTAATTTCTGTCTCACTAATTTCTCCAATTACACGCGCATGAATAGCTTTATTTTTTAAAATTATAACTGTAGGAACACCCTTGACCTCATAAAATTTTGAAATAGATGCTTCTTTCAATACATCAATATTCCTGAGTTTAAGATTTTGAATTTTAGTTTCATGCTTTAAAACCTCAGAAAACATAACCTTTGTCCTAATGCTTTCGAGATTGTATCGGTTGTAAAAAAATAGTATTTCCAAATTGTTCATGTAAAAAGTGTAGATTTTTCTTTGGTATGTCTATTAACATGCCGAATAATAAAATTATTTTATTTACAACCTAGAAAGAATAGAAATGCTTATTATCGATTTAAAGTAAACTATTAGAGATTATCAGCTGAAATTTTTAAGGAAGGAGTTCTATTTACATTCTATGGAAAAATTATTTTGTTGCAACAAAAAACAGATATTGTTGCAACATTTTATTTTATTATTGTCGTTTATTTTTCCAAAGTCGAGGTATGAAATCAATCAGAATTATCTGATGTTAAACTTGTTAATTAAAATCAGCACTATTTGTTGAAAATCCTTCAAACGATTCTCTATTGTAAAAATAGGTGAAGTATTCCTCACTAAATTTTTTGATAATTAATACTTTTCTGGTACAAAAGTCTGATCGGAAATTGGCGGCCTAATATAACCTTCATTTTTTTGTCTGGGGGGAAGTTTGATTGGTTCTGGTGTTAAATCTTTGTATTCAATTAAACTTAGTAAATGGCTCATGCAATTTAATCTTGCCTTTCTTTTATCATCTGCATTAACAACGTACCAAGGAGCCTGCTTTATATCTGTGTAAGCAAACATTTCATCTTTTGCTTTTGAATATTCCACCCATCTTGAACGCGATTTTAAATCCATAGGACTTAATTTCCAGCGTTTGGTTCTATCTTGAATTCTATCCTGAAATCTTTCTTCCTGTACATCATCACTAACCGAGAAATAATACTTGATCAATTTTATTCCGGAACGAACAAGCATTCTTTCAAACTCAGGACAGGACCTTAAAAATTCTTTGTACTCTTCCTCTGTACAAAAACCCATAACTTTTTCAACTCCCGCCCTATTGTACCAGCTTCTGTCAAAAAGAACCATTTCACCCGCAGCAGGCAAATGTGCTGCATATCTTTGAAAATACCACTGCGTTTTTTCTCGTTCGGTTGGTGTTCCTAACGCTACTACTTTGCATATTCTGGGATTTAATCTTTGCGTTATCCTCTTGATCACTCCACCTTTGCCGGCAGCGTCACGTCCTTCAAAAATCACAATAACTTTTAGTTTTTTTGCTTTAATCCACTCTTGCAGCTTAACCAATTCTAATTGAATTTGAATTAATTCCTTTTCATAGAATTTTTTATCTAATCTCTTTTTTTCATTTTTAATTAAAAGTGGATTTTCTAATTTTTTTTTGTATTCTTTTTTTCTGGTTTTTGTCTTTGGCATCTTTGTTCTCCGGATAATTATTTATAAGACAACGAGATGTTTAAATCAATTTATATTCTTATTGTAAAGGTTAATTTTTTTGTTCTTTTAGATTCAATGTGTTTATATTTAAATCTTCCTTTAACTAAACATACACTTTTTTATTTAATCTTTTAACGTGCCAAAAAAAAACATTAATTCCGATTTTTTATTGAGGAGAGCAAGAATTTTCTAAGTTCTTAAATATTAAGTGGTTATTGATTGTGTTTGAAAGAATTATATTCAAGTTGCAAATGTTTAATTTCATTTAACAATATTGAGTTGTTGCAACAAAACAAGATAATGTTAAGACATTTTAAGTATTGCCAATCTTACCAAAGCCTTTAGCTATTCTAAACTCTTTCATCTTTCGCCACAATGTACTTCGATGAATTTGAAGTAGAGACGCCGCATTTTCTAAATTACCATCTGACGAAATCAGAGCTTTCCTTATTTTTTCTTCATCTTCATTTAAATTCAATAACTTTGGCGGGGTCATTTGCCCGGCAATTCCAAAATGCTGAACGTCAAGAGGTAATGTATGAACCTCAATAATTGAACCTGTTGTAAGCACAAAGGCATGCTCGATGGTGTTTTCAAGTTCTCTTATATTTCCTGGCCATGGATAATTTTGAAGGATATTCATTACACCGCGTGAAACTTCGAGTACGTTTTTATTATAATAATGGTTTAATCTTTCAACAAAGTGATTTACGAGTAATGGTATATCTTCCACTCTATCTCGTAAGGGAGGAATAGTTATTTGAAAAACTTTTAATCGATATAAAAGATCTTCTCTGAATTCATTTTTTTCAACTAATTCAGAAAGATTTCTATTGGAAGCGGAGATTATCCTAACATTAACAGGAATATTTTTTGAAGAACCAACCGGTTCAATAATTTTATTTTGTATTGCTCTTAAAAGTTTAACCTGTAGTTCTAAACTGAGCGTTCCAACTTCATCTAATAATAACGTTCCTTCATTTGCGAGTTGAAATCTTCCCGGCCTATTTGTTAGTGCCCCGGTAAAAGCACCCTTAATATGTCCAAATAATTCGCTTTCGATTAAATTATATGGAAGCGCCGAACAATTAACAGGGATAAACGGTTTGTCTTTTCTATTACTTGCATTATGTATTGCTCGAGCAACAAGTTCTTTTCCCGTTCCCGTCTCGCCTACAATAAGTACTGAGGTGTCATAATTTTTAATCGTATCTATCATGGAATAAATATTCTTCATCGGTTCTGAATTGCCGACAATCTCGCCGTATCTTTTAATCTGAACAGCCATTTTTCTAAGTCTGCTAATTTCAGACACATCATGTAGTATAAGCACAATACCTGTTTCGTCTTTATTTATTTCTTTAATAATAGCTGTGCTTGCGAGAAAAGAAGTTGTAATTCCGTTTTGATCAATAAATTCAATTGTAAAATTTCGTACTGCCTTTTGTTTTTGAATGGTTTGCTCTATAACCTCAAATAATGCAGAGAAGTTTTCATTAAATACAGATTTAATAGAATTGCCAATAATCCGGTCATAGGGAAGATTGAATAATTTCATAATAGCTTCGTTTGCCGAAGCTATTCTCATATCCTTATCAATTATAGCAACTATTCCATCAGGTAAGGAATCAAAAATTGTTTTTAATTCGTTGAATCTTTTTGTATAGTCAGATAATGAATTAGTACTCATAATAGAATGTAAAAATTTATACTTGAAATTTAGTATTTATATAATTTTCTAACAACTAAGTCTAACAAAACGAATAATTTATATTAGTAGTTTTAAATGAAGAGTTTTTAAGCAAGATTTTTTAGATGAACTGCATAATAGATTTCAAAGATAGCTGAGCAAAGAAATTTGAAAGGGGGTTTGTGTTGATGGTGGATAATAAAAGATAATCAGTCATAATCACGAATGTTTATTTGATTTCATTTAATTTTGATTCATCGATAATCTTTTCAACCGCACTT
>CAZRMA010000086.1:0-11365 GCA_964600655.1 uncultured Ignavibacteriaceae bacterium | reverse complement strand
TTATAATCTGTAACGGGAATTATGGATTGCTATTTTATTTCTTATAAATAAAATTTTAGGAATTAGCTTTAATCATATATTGACCCCTTTCTGGAGCTACTTTGAAAAGCCTGGACATTAATCTTCCCCAAATCTTTAAAATTAATATTTCCTGTTTAAGATTTAAGAACTTCGTAAAAATAGTTATACAATCGGAGGAGATAATATAAGATGAATAATGTTTCCGATTAGCGAAGCATAAAAAAAGGAAAGATGTAGAAACTACCTCAGATGTTTGAAGGTTTTTCATCTGTGTTTCACTATTGTTATTCCAGAAATAAGTAAAAAAAAATTCAAGAGTCAATAGATTGAAAATTATAATGAGTGAATACAATTATAATGAGTGAATTAAAATGGGGCTCATCCCGATTGGATCGGGACGAACCTCACTTATCACTAACTAATACAATCTAAATTTTATTGGAATAGATATTCGAACTTTTACCGGCTTCCCCCTTTGTTTCCCAGGTTTGAACAAAGTTGATTTGACGGCATTTAAAGACATCTCATCAAGATCTGGTAACAGCCCTTTTATAATTTTAGCTTCGATTACTTTTCCTTCTTCATTTATAACAGCTTCCACATAAATAGTCCCTTCCACATCCATTCTTTTAGCTAATTCCGTATATTGAACTTTACTTTGAATTGCACCAATTCCGCCAATAATTTTTGGCATTTCTTCAACAGCTACAAAAATTTTATCTTCTTCTTCAATTTTTTTATGTACTGCAATTCTTGCAGGAGGTTTATCCAAATTTGCATTTGGGTCTAAATCTGTTGGCGCAAATTCTATATCAACTAAATTATCCTCAACCGAAACAATCGGCTCGGCTGGCTTTGGTAGTTCAGGTGGTTCTGTTTTTTGATCAGTTCGATCAATATTATCTATGATCGTAATATCAGGACCGATATTTTTCTTAGGTGTTTCAGCAACCTTGGCTTTTGGAACGTATTTAAATGCTGCAATTAAAATTAAGAGAGTTAGGATGAAACTAATTTCTAAATGAATTTTATACTTCCCTTTTAGATCAGCTTTTTTGGTTTTATAAACGGACATTAGTCATCTCCTTTGGCATTTTGCCATATTTGAACTAAGGATTAATTTCTCACTGATCGACCAATGCACCAAATTATACTAAAGATATTTTCAGATGTTCCTTATATTATCTTTATGAATTTCAATAAATTATTTATCACAATATTCTTTTTTATCACTTTCGCATCGGTATCTTTTCCTCAGCAAAGCAAACTCTCCAAAGGTGTCAATTATATTTCTTCCTTTATAGCAAGTGAGCATTTCGAGGAATTAAAATCAACACATAATGATCTTGCTTTAGCCGATTCAATTTTCCTTCGTGCTGTAAATTTTTATGATCATGATATTGGTGAAGCATTGCTTGCATTAACATTTGCTTGTGTACCGTACAATAAAATTCCAATTGTAATTCCTTTATTACATGTAACTGTTTATTATCCTCTTATCTCAGCGGATGATTCAACATACAAACTGAAAAACGAAAATCTCCCAAGATACTTTTTCTATGACACACCAAATAATAATTACGGTGACAAAGATAAGCTGGCCCATTTCTTCGGCAGCGCGTATATTTCATACTCTTCCAATATCTTTGATTTGGGCGATTTAATTGGTTATTTTGTGGAGAATTTTGAAGAAACTTTTAAAGTCCAATCATCCATTGACGAGAGGGATTTGAGAACAAATAAGCTTGGAAATATTTTCGGGAAGATTTTAAAGAAAAATGAAAAAACACTTCCTTCCCAGGTTTTAATTGTTCCAACAACAATAAATTTTGTTTATCATTTATAAATATGAATTCAATTTTAATTATTGACGACGAAAAAGAAATTTGCGAAAGCATTCAAATGATCCTTGAATATGAAGGCTATAATGTTGACTATTCAACAAAAGCATCTGAAGGATTGGAGAAAATTTCTGAAGACAGCACCTCAGCTTTACTGCTTGACATTCAAATGCCTGAAATGAGCGGGTTTGAAGTTCTTAAAAAAGTGAAAGAAAAAAAATCTTCTGTTTCTGTTATAATTATTTCTGCACATGGAAGTGTGGAGAATGCAATCAAAGCTACCAAACTCGGTGCTTTCGATTTTATAGAAAAACCAATCGACCGTGAAAAGCTTGTTATCAGTGTTCGTAACGCAGTTGCACAATCTAAGCTGTTAAATGAAAATACTGAAATTAAAAAATCAATTTTAGGCGACGGGAAAATTCTCGGCAAGAGTAAAGCTGTTAAAAATATTTTAGAGTTGATTGATAAGGTTGCACCACTTGATACAAGAGTATTGATTACGGGCGACAATGGAACCGGTAAAGAATTAGTTGCAAGAGCAATTCATAATAAAAGTGATAGAAAAGATAAGCCTCTTATTGATGTTAATTGTGCTGCCATCCCAAATGAATTAATTGAATCAGAATTATTTGGCCATGAGAAAGGATCTTTTACTGGAGCAATGCAGCAGCGTATTGGAAAATTTGAACTCGCTAATAAAGGTTCAATATTTTTAGATGAAATTGGAGACATGAGTCTACAGGCACAAGCAAAGGTTTTGCGGGCAATCGAAGATGGGAAAATTCAACGGGTAGGCGGCACAAAAAGTATTGATGTGGACGTTCGTATTATTGCCGCCACAAATAAAAATTTAAAAGAAGAAATTGAAAAAGGTAACTTCCGGGAAGATTTATTCCACAGGTTAAATGTCATCCCAATTAATATTCCACCATTGAAAGAACGACTTGAGGATATTCCAATCTTGATTGAAAATTTTGTAAATGAAATTACAAACAAGCATAAAAAGCCTCCAATAAAATTTGATGAAAGTGCAATTAAATTTTTACAGTCTTTGCCATGGAGCGGGAATGTTCGTGAATTAAAAAATATAATTGAGCGAATAATAATTATAATAGACACTAAAGAAATTTCCAGGAAAGATATCGAACTTCTATTTTCAGGCAGCACTTCTTCGATGGATAATATTATAAGTGAAAGTAATTCATTCCAGGAATTTAAGGAAAAAGCAGAACGCGCTTTTATAGTTAAACAGCTTGACGCAAATGATTGGAACATAAGCAAAACTGCTGAAATACTTGAAATTCAAAGAAGTCATCTTTATAATAAAATAAAAAAATATGGAATTGAACGGGAGGAATAGAAATGACAACTATTTTTTCAAAAATAATTAATAAAGAAATTCCGGCAGATATTGTTTTTGAAGACGAAAATGTTTTAGCTTTCAAAGACATAAACCCGCAAGCACCGATTCATGTTTTAATTATCCCTAAAATCGAAATTCCTAAAATCAGTGATTTTAAAATTGAAGAGCATTCTCAGATATTAGCACAAATGGTTGATGTCGCAAATAAGCTTGCAAAAGATATGAACATTTCTGATGACGGCTACAGACTGGTTTTTAATTGCGGTCCAAA
The DNA here is from genome assembly GCA_964600655.1 of uncultured Ignavibacteriaceae bacterium. GTDB lineage: Bacteria > Bacteroidota > Ignavibacteria > Ignavibacteriales > Ignavibacteriaceae > CAVSWT01. The sequence goes on along the minus strand of CAZRMA010000086.1, from coordinate 7,866 downwards.
TGGTGGACAAGAAGTTTACCATTTACACTTACATTTGCTTGGCGGCAGACAAATGAAATGGCCTCCCGGATGAAATATTCTTATAATTGCTTTAACCAGTCCTATTTTAAATAATACAATTTTTAATTAAATTTGTAGCGTCAAAATTAAAAATAAGTAAGTGATGATTTTAATTCATTCCAAATTTTATTAGTCCAGCCTCAAAGTTTATTTAAACTGCTTTCATCATTTTAAATTCACAATCATTTTAATTCAAGAAGATAATGAGTAACATAAAAGAAATTAATAGAAGAAGAACATTTGCAATAATATCTCACCCGGATGCGGGTAAAACAACATTGACAGAAAAGTTTTTGTTGTATGGTGGAGCAGTACAATTAGCCGGTTCAGTAACGGCTCGAAAGAATCAGCGAAAAGCAACTTCAGACTGGATGGAACTTGAAAAGAAAAGAGGAATTTCAATTAGTTCAACAGTGCTCCAATTTGATTATAAAGATTTTAAGATTAATCTTCTCGATACACCCGGACACGAAGATTTTTCTGAAGATACATATAGAGTTTTAACAGCAGTTGATTCTGTTGTGATGGTAATAGATGCTGCAAAAGGTATTGAAGCGCAAACGAGAAAACTTTTTGAAGTATGCCGCAAACGAGAAATTCCTATTTTTACTTTTATGAATAAACTTGACCGACCTACTCGCGATCCTCTTGAATTAATGGACGAACTCGAAAACGTTTTGGGAATTGAAGCCTATGCAATGAATTATCCTTTAGGTACCGGACTGGATTTTAAAGGTGTTTATGACAGACAAACAAAACAAGTTCATCTTTTTGAAAGAACTACCGGCGGCTCATACAAAGCCCCGGTTGAGATTCATGATCCGGCGGGTGATTTTGTTAAAAACAAATTAAGCGAAGAAAGCTATAAAAAATTTGTTGAAGAAATTGAAATGATTGAAACAGCGGGTGCTGAATTTGATACGGAAAAAATTAAGGATGGGAAATTAAGCCCGGTATTTTTTGGTAGTGCAATTAATAATTTTGGGATTCAACTTTTACTTGACGGATTTTTAGATTATGCTTTACCCCCATCTACCCGCATTAGCAATGGAAACGAAATAAATACTGATGATGAAAGATTTTCTGGTTTTGTTTTTAAAATTCAAGCGAATATGGACCCTAAACATAGAGATAGAATTGCTTTCATGAGAATTTGTTCCGGAAAATTTGAAAGAGATATGCAGGCTTTCCATGCAAAGAACGGTAAAAAAATTCGTTTGTCTAATTCACAAAAAATGTTTGGACAGGAAAGAGAAACAGTTGATGAAGCATACGCAGGCGATATAATTGGTTTTGTGGGTAACTCAAATTTTGGAATTGGCGATACAATCACTTCCGATACAAATATTATTTACAATGAAATCCCAAAGTTTGCACCTGAACATTTTGTAATTATGCACAATCCAAATCCTTCCAATTTTAAGAAGTTTAGAGATGGATTAGATCAGTTATTGCAAGAAGGAGTTATTCAAGCGTTCTATCTAAAAAATTCTTTACAAAAAACTCCGCTGCTTGGAGCAGTTGGGCCTTTACAATTTGAAGTTGTACAATACAGACTGCAAGATGAATATGGCGCTGAATCAAGGCTTGAACAGACAAACTGGAAAGTGCTTCGCTGGGTTTCTCCTGAAGTTAGTGATGAGGAAATAAATAACATATTACTTCCGGCCGGTGCTGCATGGGCTTATGATTCTGAAAATAGATTGACTTTACTTTTAACTAGTGAATGGTCAATGAATTATTTTATTGAAAAAAATCCTAAGGTTGAACTGCGGGATATTCCTTTCGAAATTGAATTAGCAGAGATTAAAAAGAATAATAGTTAAAAATAATATTCGACTCTTAATAAAAAGGAGAAGTAAAGGACTTTTTCTAAAATTCATTTAATAAAAAAATTAAAAATTTTGTCTCTATAATAGAGAATTAATAAAATTGTGATGAGTTTTAACATCAATTATTCAATAAATCATTATATAGATTGCAGTACTATTAAAATTATTATTCATAAAATTCTTTACATCAAATTTTCAATATGAATTCAAAAACGAAATTAATAATAATATTTATAATTTTATTCTTTACTAACTTTTCTTATTCCCAAAATGGCAGCCTGAACATTTATGGAAAAGTTATCGATGCCCAGACTAAGGAACCTATTCCCTTTGCCAATATCGTTGTTTTAGGCAGCAATAACGGTTCTGCGACCAATGATGAAGGATATTATGAGATTTCTAAACTTTCATATAATACATATCAATTGAAAGCATCTGTAATCGGTTACAATCCTCTTGTAAAAACAGACGTTGTTGTACAGCCTGGCAAACCTGCTGAAGTTAATTTTGAACTTATGGAAAAAGCAGTCCAACTGGACAATGTTACTGTACTCAGTGATTATTTTACGAAAAACCCTCTTGAAGTAAATAGTGTTAAGAATTTTAGCTATGAAGAAATAAGAAGAAGCCCCGGCGGATTTGAGGATGTAATTAGAGCTCTCTCGATATTACCTGGCGTTGCGCAAGCTGATGCAGGAAGAAATGATTTGATTGTTCGAGGTGGCGCTCCTTCAGAAAATCTATATCTGATTGATGGAATTCAAGTTTCAAATATAAATCATTTTGGCGGCCAGGGTGTTAGTGGTGGTCCTTTAAGTTATATAAATCTAGATTTCGTTAGAGAAACTTCTTTTTCAACTGGCGGATTTTCGGCTCTGTATGGAGACAAACTTTCTTCGGTGCTAAATATTAAACTCAGGGATGGCAGGCAGGACAGAATTGGTGGGAAAGCCACAATATCTGCCTCTCAATTTGGATTAGACCTTGAAGGACCAATAACTGACAAATCAAACTTTATAATATCTGCAAGAAGAAGCTATCTTGATTTTATATTTAAAGCTGCTGGATTTTCTTTTGTTCCTGAATACTATGATGTAATGGTTAAAACAGATATTAACCCGGATTTAAAAAATAATATCAGTTTTTTATTTATCAGTGCATTTGATAATGTAAAATATTTTAATGACACAGAAGAGCAGCGGTTCGATAATTCGCGTATTCTCGGTTCGGATCAAGTGCAGTATGTGGCAGGAATAAATTATCGGCGACTAATAGATAACGGTTTTTTTAATATAATTTTAAGCAGAAATTATGTGGATTATGATAGTAGACAAAGCGACCAAAATTTAAATCCAATTTTTTTAAACAAATCTCTTGAAGCAGAAAATTCATTACGCGCAGAACTTGTTTATAAATTATCAGATAAGTCTGAAATTAATATCGGCGGAACTGCAAAATTAATTGAAGCAAATTATGACATCTTGTTTCCAACTTTCGTAACTACCTTTGGAGACTCACTGCCAGTTTCAAATCTAAATACAAAAAACTCATATAAAAAATTTGGAGCTTATTTTAATTACAATAGATTATTATTTGAGAAATTTAATTTTAATCTTGGTATTCGTGCAGATATTTTCACGGCTATAAATAAAAGTACAAGTTTAAGTCCTAGGTTTTCATTATCGTATAAACTCAACGAGCTTACGAGTTTAAATTTTAGCACTGGAATTTACCATCAATCACCTTCTTATATTTGGCTTGAAGCATTTGAAAGCAATAAGAATTTAAATATGATTAAAGTTGATCAATTTGTTTTAGGAATTGATCATAAAATTTCTGTGGATGCATTACTTAAAGTGGAAGGATTTTACAAAAAATATTCGGATTATCCCACCAGTCAAATAAGGCCTTATTTAATATTAGCAAATACAGGGGCGGGATTTGAAGGCAGTCAAGGGAATTTTTCTTCTTTTGGATTGGAACCTTTAGTTGATGCCGGTTTTGGCAAAGCTCGTGGAATTGAATTTTCTATTCAAAAGAAATTATCGGATATCCCTTATTACGGAATCTTTAGCTTAACCTACAGCAAATCTGATTATACTCCTTTGGATGGCATTGAACGCTCAGGGAAATATGACCAAAATTGGTTGGTAAATTTAAGCGGCGGTTATAAAATGAATGAATTTTGGGAAGCCAGTATGAGATTCAGATTTGCATCAGGAGCTCCTTACACTCCTTTTAATTCATTTGGAATGCAAGAAGTTATTAACTACAATTCCAACAGACTTAAATCAGTTCACAGTCTTGATATTAGAGTAGATAAACGCTGGTATTTTTCTAGTTGGACATTGATTACCTATCTCGACGTGCAAAATATTTATAATAGAAAAAATTCTACTTCCGTTAGATGGGATCCACGTGAGCAAAAAATTGATGAAACGTCCTCGATAGGAATTTTGCCTTCAATCGGAATAAGTGCTGAATTTTAAACTCTTTTTTAAGAATAGTTATTTAATCTAAAAATTAGCAATTTATTTTGATGGTAAAGTTAATTCAGATTCTTAATTAGGTGTGATTGAAATTTTATTTTGCTAATTCTACCGGTTCGTTAGTCTTGATTGAATCTGAAATCAATGAGCTAAACTCTTCTACAGCTTTTTTATTCACAGAAATAATAACATGCCTTCCAATTTTTTCGCTAATCAACAATCCGGCATCAGTTAAAATTTTACAGTGATGAGAAACAGTCGGCTGCGAAAGTGAAGCAATTTTTTCAGCATCTCCACATGAAATGTTGCCTTTTTTGGCAATTTCTCTTAACATTTTCACTCTAGTTTTATCAGAGAGCGCTTTTGCTATCTTTACAATTTGATCTTCTTTTGTCATCATTTTAATTCATTGAAACTTATCAATATATTTTTATAATGTAAATGTTCTATATTTTCAGCTTGAATAAAAATAAGTCAATTGAAGCTTTTGATTTATTATTCATAATCTTATCTCCTACTCTAATTATACTTGAATTATTATTAGATCAATAATAAAATATTTACCAATTAGAAAAAACATTTTTCAGAGGAGATGTGAATCGCCGAGAAAGGATTTATAAAAACAGAATGAAATCGATTTGAAAGTTTTTAATAATTAAAAATGAAATCTTTTGAGAAGCAGCTAATAATTATAATTAAAAATCTTCCTCCCCTCCGCCGCCTTCAGCGGGAGCCTGTTGGTCACCTTGTTTCCGTTCGTCACTTTTATAATTGTTAAAATTAACTTTTAAGTTTATCATTACCATTGGGGATTGACGGGTAAAATAATTATAGCTATAATAATTTATTCCCGTTGACGTTGATTCGAACTTGGCAGTTTTAAAAATATCCCGTACCTGTAAAGTAAGCGAAATCATTTTTTGTATCAAATCCTGCTTTAGTGCTAAATCAGTTGAGAAAAAACCTTCCCGCCTTTCTTGTGAAGATACTCTCGGACTTCTATATCTTAAATTTATTTGCAGTTGTGTTGTCTTTGTTAATTTTAACGAATTATTAAATCTAACATTCCAAGTAAAACTTTGCTTGTCAAAAGATTTGTCATTCAACGTCCCTTCAACTCTATAATTGTAAAGATCGCCCATTAAATTTGTGTTCCAAAATGACAGTGGATCAAAATTAACCATGAATTCCGAACCAAGTGAATAATCTGTCCCAACATTGTCGATCGTATTTAAAGTAACGTCTTCAGCATAAGCAGAGGATATGTGTTCTATTTTATTATGAGTAAACCTATAATAGATTTCATTGGAAAAAGAAACGGTTCCGAAAAATGTTTGAAATCCGAATTCATATGAATCAATAAATTCAGGTTGAAGAGACGGATTCCCTCTACGAACATTATTTGCATCCATCCAGGTTTGGAATGGCTCTAATTCCCATCCATGGGGCCTATCAATGCGCCTGGTATAGCTTAACATAAGTTGAGATCCGCTTTCAAATTTATACGAAGTATGCATAGTTGGAAAAAGATCCCATCTGTCAATTTTGTAACCAAGTTGTTTTTCTTTAAGATCAGTTTTTTGCAGGGTATATTCAGTTCTCAAACCGCCTTGAAATCCGAAGTTTTCAACCACATTTGAATATATTGAATATATTGCTAATTGACTTCTGTTATAATCAACAGTGTTGCTGAAATCCGGTTGAAACTGATAAATGTTACTGACTGTGCTGAATTCGTATAATCCATTTATATCTTTTGAAAGTTCAACTTCGCCTTGAGTTCCAGCCTCAAATTTACTGCTCTCATTAAAGGGTAAAGTATAGTCAATTTTACCCCTAAATTCATTTGAAGGCCCGGATTCAGTAGTCTTTTTGCCATCGGTTTGAATTCCTGAAGAAGTTTCAGATGAAAGTGTCAATTCATCAGAATTATTGTGACTAAAAAATATTTCACTTTGAATCTGATGATCATCAGAGTTAAATTTTCTTGTATAATTCAGGTTTAAAGCATAATAATTTCCAGTACGACTACGCTCATTTCTGCTCAAATAAAAAGTTTTATCCAGGTTTATATTAGTCCACTGTTCATAATTTAAAAGCTCATTTCTTCGTCCATCACGCGAGCCATATCTTGCCCCAATGTTCAATAGATCTTTATTGCTTAAATTGAAATCAAGGCCGCCTCTTAATCCAAGAGAAATTCTTCCTCTTTCATTACCACCATTTGAGTTTATAAATGAAGTAGTATTATTGAAATCGAATTGTTTTCGGTTTAAATGTGTGCCCGGGTAAAATCTTCTATTGTAGTCAACGCCAAAATTATAATTCATTGCAGAAGTTTTATATTCGAATAAAAAATCACCTCCAAGTTTATCATCCAAACCAGCATTCCCGTTAACCACACCGCTCAATCCGTAGTTTTTACTTTTCTTCATCTTAATATTAATTATACCTGCATTGCCTTCAGGATCATATTTGGCTGATGGATTAGTAATGATTTCAATGGTTTCAATTGCACTGGCTGGAATTTGCTGAAGAGCATCCTGCGCATCCATAACCGAAGGACGTCCGTCAATTAAAACAGTAAAACTTGAGCTGCCCCTCAGGCTCACATTGCCTTCAATATCTGTAGTGATTGAAGGAACGTTTTCGAGAACATCAGCTGCATTACCGGAAATTGATGTGGACAACTGACTGGGATCAATTACTTTTTTATCTATTTGATAAGAAATTGGATTACGCGTTCCTTGCACAACCACATTGTTTAAAACAAAAGAAGCCGGAACAATTTTAATCTGTCCCAAAATTATTTTTGAATTATCTGATGCTACATTAATATTAAATCTTTTCTTTTCAAAACCGATGAACTGAACATCAAGATAGTATTTGCCTGTTTTAATTCCTTTTAAATTGAACTCGCCTTTGTTGTTTGTAATTGTTCCGGTTACTTGTGTGCTATCGGAAGATTTATATAACACTATATTTGTATACTCAATTGCCGAATTACTTATACTGTCATGAACTTCACCTGAAATTACACTTCCATAATCTCCACTGTTACCTCCGCGTTGACCATAAATTAAATTAGATAAACTAATTAATAAGGATAGAATAAATAATATTTTAACTTTCATAATAATTCTGTGAATCTCTAAATAAAAACTTAAATATCTACTTTTATAGTAATATAGAAAACATAAATATATTATTTAATTTTTTAATACCTATTGCGCTACCGCTCAAGAATATATATTTGTGTCTTTAATCAGTAAAAATAGAATTTGGCGATAAGCCGTTTAACATTTGGACCTTAGATGTCAATAAAAGGCATAAATGCTGCTATCTGTATCCAATTGAAATTGTAGTCTCCCCTTGCTTAAGTTAAAAGTTCAGTATAAGGGATTTTAAATCACTAATGAGTAATTATAAAAATGAATTAGATTTATAGACTAAAACTCAGAAACCACTATAGAGAAGTTCCTCTT
>CAZRMA010000085.1:0-11439 GCA_964600655.1 uncultured Ignavibacteriaceae bacterium | reverse complement strand
TCACTTAAATCACGGTTAAGAACTAATTCCATATTGCCTGTGCCTTTGAATTCTTCAAAAATAACCTCATCCATACGGCTGCCTGTATCGATCAAAGCAGTTGCAATAATCGTTAAACTGCCACCGTCTTCCGTATTTCTGGCAGCTCCAAAAAATCTTTTTGGTTTATGAAGTGCATTTGAATCAACACCACCGGAAAGAATTCTGCCTGAATGAGGGACAACAATATTGTGAGCTCTTGCAAGACGGGTGATGCTATCGAGTAGAATAACCACATCTTCTTTTGCTTCAACAAGACGTTTAGCTTTTTCAATAACCATATCTGCTACTTGAACGTGCCTTTCGGCAGGTTCATCAAAGGTTGAACTGATTACCTCAGCTTTAACAGAGCGTTCCATGTCTGTTACTTCTTCAGGTCGCTCGTCAATTAAAAGAATAATCATTTTGATTTCTGGATGATTTCTAGTAATTGAGTTAGCAATTTTCTGAAGAAGAATTGTTTTACCACTTTTGGGAGGTGAAACAACCAATCCTCTCTGGCCTTTACCAATTGGCGATAGCAGATCCATTACTCTCATAGAGTATTCACCGGGGGCAGATTCAATATTAATTCTTTTTGTTGGATAAACCGGAATTAAATTATCAAATAATGTACGCTCTCTAATATTTTCGGGAGCTAGTCCATTTACTGCTTCCACTCTTAGTAAAGCAAAAAATCTTTCACCTTCTTTTGGCGGCCTAACTTGTCCGCTTACAAAATCGCCTGTTCTTAAGCTGAATTTTTTAATTTGCGAAGGCGACACATAAATGTCATCGGGTGAAGGTAAATAATTATAGTCTGACGATCTCAAAAATCCGTAACCGTCAGGCAATACTTCCAAAACTCCTTTGGAGAATGTTAGCCCATCTTTTGCTGTTTGAGCTTCTAATATTTTAAATATTAATTCTTGTTTTCGTAAATCGCTGTAACCTGAAATTTGAAGATCTTTTGCGATTTCGTTTAACTCGACAATTTTTTTTGATTTGAGTTCAGAGATATCCATTGGCATTTTTAATCCCACTACTTTTTGTTGAAAATTAACTTTTTTATATAATTATTTTTATTCATCATCAAGGAAATTAACTAGACATGCTTAAGGGGTTTTTATTTAATTTATTCTTCTTAAATGTTTATAAATGAAAGGAACACGAGGATTTCTCGAAACATACATCTAAATAAAAATAATGTCAAGCAATTTCTTTTTGTAAATTTGATTTTATTTCTCCTATTAGATACATGCTTCCAAGAACAACCAGGCATTCACTATCCGGTTTCGTAAAATAGCCTCTAACGAATTCGGATGGCTGCTGTACAGTTTTGGCATCTATATTTAATTCAACAGCAACTTTTTTAAGGTCATCAATCGAATACGACCGCACATTATTTATTTCTGTTAAATAAATATTTTGAAAATAATTTTTGAGTTTACCTAACATGTCTTTAGCGTTTTTGTCGGTCATACAGGTAAAGAGTAAACTACTAGTTGAATAATTTTTTGTATGATTTTTAAATTCTGTGAGAAATGTTTCTATACTTTGAGGATTATGTGCAGAATCGAAAATTATATCCGGTTTCTTATTAAGAAATTCATATCTCCCTTGAATATTTGTATTGGTAGTAACGTTTTTAATACCTTTTGAAATAATGGTTGAGTCATTCAACTCAACAGTTTTAGAGACGGCAAGCGCAGCTAAAGCTGCATTGTACTGCTGGAATTTTCCATACAAAGATGTTGCCCAATCATCAATCTCAAGCTCTTCAGTGTACAATTCCAATAAATTACTTTTTTGATTTGAATATTCATCTAATCTGAATAGCTCACATTTAAGCGCGTTACATTTTTTACCTATTATTTTCAATGATGATAATGGTAAGAAACCGCAAAATACTTTGACTCCTTCTTTAATTATCTCAGCTTTTTCATTAGTTATTTCTTCAATCGTATTTCCAAGCACATTAGTATGTTCCAAACCAATTGCTGTTAAAACAACAGCTAACGGTGATAGAACATTTGTTGCATCTAATCGTCCGCCAAGACCTGTTTCTATAACGGCATAATCAACTTTCATTTCACTGAAATATTTGAATGCCATTGCAGTAGTCACTTCAAAAAAAGTAAGCTTATGTTCGTCAATAAAATCATTAAATAAATTAACAAAGTCAGCAACAAATTGGTCGGGGATTTGTTCATTATTAATTAAAATTCTTTCGTTAAATTTTATAAAGTGCGGAGATGTGTATAGGCCCACTTTAAAATTAAACTCTTGTAGAATGCTTGAAATATAAGCTGCTGTACTTCCCTTTCCGTTTGAGCCGGCAATGTGCAAAGACTTTAAGTTTAATTGCGGATTTCCAATATGATCTAAAAATAATTTGATATTATCAAGTCCAAGCTTCACACCAAATGTATGCAGTGAATAAAGTTTTTCTAGCGATTCTTGTATATTCATAAAAGTTAGATAATAGAGGTTCCCGTTAAATCAGATAATTTATCTATACCGTAAGTTGCGCAATATTCTTCAAGCTTATTTATTATTTCAGTACTTGCAGAAGGATCAATGAAATTTAATGTTCCAATTTGAATAGCCGAAGCTCCGACTATCATAAATTCTACTACATCTTTCCAATTCATTATCCCTCCTATTCCTATTATCGGAATACCAGGTACTTTTTGTTTAATTTCTAAAACTTTAGCCAAAGCAACCGGTTTGATTGCCGGACCCGAAAGTCCTCCAGTCACATTGAACAACTTGGGTTTACGATTAAAAATATTAAATGAAGTTCCAACCAAAGTATTTATTGCAGAAACTGCGTCGCCACCTTCGTCTTTAACGACTTTTGCGAATTCCGATATATACGAAACATTAGGAGATAATTTAATGATAACCGGCTTACTGGTAGCTGCTCTTACTTTTTCTGTGACCCTTCCAACCGATGTTAGATCATTACCAAACTGCAAGCCACCTTCTTTAACATTTGGGCACGAAACATTTATTTCAAAAGCTTTAATCGTGTCTTCACTGGAAAGAATTTTTGTACATTCAACATATTCTTCGATGGTGCTTGCAGCAATATTACAAATTAATGGAACGTCATATTTTTTTAAGAACGGAATTTTTTCTTTTAAAAAAACTTCTACTCCAACATTGGCTAAGCCAATAGCATTTAACATTCCAGCAGGAGTTTCAACTATTCTTTGAGGAGGATTCCCTTTTCTTGGTTTTAAACTTAATGATTTTGTAACAATTGCGCCAATCTTATTTAAATCTGTAAATTCAGAAATTTCATTACCATACCCCACAGTTCCCGAGGCAAGCATAATTGGATTGCGAAGCTTTAAATTTCCTATTTCAACTGAAAGATCAATCTTTTTCATATTACTACATCTTTCACATTAAACACCGGACCATCTTTACAAACCAATAAATATTTTTCAGAATGTTCTGCTGATTCAATCGGACAACCCTGGCAAATACCAAATCCGCAAGCCATAGCGCATTCGGTTGATACCTCACATTCTAATTTATTTTCTTCGCAAAATGTTTTAATTGATTTGAGCATTGCCGTAGGTCCGCAAGCAAACATTTTCACTTTTTCAGATTTAAAAGATTCAATATTTTTATTTAAGAGATCTACTACGGTGCCTTTTGTTCCCATGGATCCATCATCAGTTGAGACGTATATATTTTTCAATCCATAAGTTATGACATCTTTATGCGTGCGCCCGCCTATAAAAGTTTTAATATTTTTTTTTGAACCAATTTTCTTGGTTACTAAAGGAAATGGTGCTGCACCTAACCCACCCCCAACGATTAATGCTGTATCGTAATCTCCTTCCAAATTAAATCCATGCCCCAGTGGCCCGATAATGTCGATTAAATCTCCTTTATGTTTTCGTGAAAGTATTTTTGTCCCTTCTCCAAATACATTAAACATTATAAAAATATATTCTCCTTCAACGTCACAAACACTAAAAGGACGCCGCAGCAATGGATACATGGATTTCGAAACACGAATATTTAAAAACTCACCGGGATTTACTTTCGAGGCTATTTCCGGGCAATAAATTTTGAGAAGATAAATGTGGTTATCAAGTTCAATAGTTTTTTCAACTGGAGCATTAACAGTGAACAATACAATTCCTATTTGAATATATAATAGATTTCGATTAAGAATTTAGTTTTTTGAAAGCATGCATGGAAGGTTGTTTAAACACTTCTCTTTCTATTTAGTTTTATAGTTACAAAATTAAAAATAATTTAAATCATTCACGAATTGGAGAATTATTTTAGCACAATAATCACTTCATCAAAATCATTTTTTTAGTTTGTATAAAATTCGCAGATTTAAGCTGATAGAAATAAACACCTGAAGCAAGATTTTTAGAACCTGACGATGCATTAAACTCAACTTCATATGTTCCTGCCGGTTTATATTCATCAATTAAAGTTGCTACTTCATTGCCTAAAATATTATAAACTTTTATAGTTTGTTTCCCGGCAACCGGAGTTTGCCAGCTTATGACCGTACTAGGGTTAAAAGGATTTGGATAATTCTGTGATAACGAATAAGTACTTGGAATTTTATTTACCTTTTCCTTTGCAGAAGTTAAAAGTGAGGTTAATGAAACATCATCAAAGTACAATTCTCCCGAATCTGATCCGCCGATGTTTTTAATGAATTTAATGGAAGAATTAAGTTTACCGCCACTATGCACTATGCCGGCTAATGGAATATGTTTGAATTTCCAGCCAGTCCAATTTAAAGTATCTGTCAATTTAGGAAGAGGCGGCAAGGTTTCGCCGCTTAAATTAATACTTAATATATTATTGCTATTATCTCCAAAAACCCAGATGCCAAATTCGGTGCTGTCTGTTAGTTGCTCATTAATATTATAATTTCTGGAAATGGACAAATTAGAAGTATCAGTGGTGAAGTTATAGCTCAATTTACCTGAACGTGTTCCGCTTAATCGCCTATAAAAGGATAAATTAAAAAGCGTTAAATTTGTATCAGTTCCGTTTTGGAGAAAAGACCAATTATCAAGATTTTCAAAATCATCAATTACTTTTGTTACAAAATTATTATTTGCTTCGGTATTAAAATTTATGGTGACATCATTAAATAAAATATATCCGGAAGTATCCTCAATTCCTGCTGATAAAATTATTTTATATTCGGAACCAAATTGAAGTGGATCTTTTGGTTCAAAATAAATTATTCCAAGACCATGCTCAGAAAATATTTTTGGATTTTTAATTGGCAACTCATTGTTAAGATCATCATACAATTTAATTCTTCCCCCAAGCGTAGAATTTTCAACCTGGTTATCAAAATATAACCTGAATTGAACGGTTGTACTAATATCATTTTGATTTTTTGGCGGATATGATTTCAATACATTTAATCTATCTCTGTTCTTTGTTGCAAAACTAAATAAATAATCGTTGTCAAGATTCACATTCCAAATACTTTTTGCAGATGCTGAAACCGTCACATTATATGTAGTTGCTTTCATTAGAGAATCGGGAATGAATCTCAATTTTGAATTGCTTTCCTCCCATAAAAGTTTTCCTGAAACGGCTGGACTGATTGAGAATGCGTTTTTTGTTGAGGTAGTATCCATTTCTCTGCTGAACAAAATTTCAATCTGGCTTTTAATGTCAATGCTGTCGGGATTATTTAAAGGCAAAGCTGATAATACAATTGGAGCTAAAGATGTATCAAATCTTAAATATTTATCAGCAAAAACTGTCATGTTGGGTTGAACGGTAACGGTTGAAGAATCACTGAAATATCCTTCGGCTTCATAAACTAAGTTATACTGACCGGGAGCCAAACTATCGAATAAGAAAAAGCCGTTATTCAAATCATCACCGTTATAAACAATATTATTAGGTAATAAAGTAACTTTAATATTATTTATAGGTTTCTTTGCATCATTTGTTGTTGTTATATAGAAATATGGAACCTTTGCGGACTGGTCTCTAACAATTCCGGCAATTTCGCCATAAGCATTTTTACTTACATGAAAATAACTGGCAAATCCTTTTTCTATTGCCCATGCCTCGTGTTTTGTGTATGCCTTATTTCTTAGCCTCCATGACTCTGGGATGTAATCATGAAAAGATCCTTCAGAAAGAGTGCCCGGCATGTTTAATCCTTTAAAGACACCTAAATAAGCTCGGCCGGTTCCATAAAAATCAAAATCGCCCCGGTTACTTTTTCCAGTAGTTCGGTGAGCTCTATAAATTTCATCTACAACATAACTTCCCATGGTTTTTGCGGCAGGATAAGTTGGGCTGTTATCAAATCCTTGAAAAAGAACCAGGGTAGAATTCCTAAGGCCATTGAAGCCATTGCTATGAATAGAATGGAAAAAATCTACATTATTTGCATTAGCTATAGCAACTATTTGTGAAAGGGGCAAATCATCTGCTGTGGTATTGGTGGTTCTCGTCATTACAATATCAGCATTCATTTCAGTTAAAATATTTCTCAGTGCTAATCCTTTGTCAAGATTTCCTACTGATTCCCAAAAACCGGTTTCTATAATATGCCGATCGTTTGAATCAAAACCACCATGGCCAGGGTTTAAGCAAATTTTTATTCCGCTAAAATCTTGTGAAAAATTATTAACAGCTAAAATTAATATTGAAATCAAAATTGGTAAAAATTTCTTCATTAAAAATCTTGTTTTATAATTCTTTGTTAAGTTCAATTAATAAAATCTGACCGTCGTATGTATTACAAACAATTTTATTCCCTGCCTGATTAATTTCCGGGTACATTTCAATTTTGTCGGAAGTATCAGTAATCTTTATTTTGGTTTTACTATCTAAGGAAGAAATATAAATATCTGAGCTCGTAACATTTTCGCCGTTGTCTTTATCATCCATATAAACAATCCACTTACTGTCTGAAGACCATTTAGGTGCGTTCGCATAACCTATTTGTGAAATTATTTTTCCTTCCAAATCAGAAATGAAAGTTCCTTTGCCGGCTAAAGTAAAAAGAAGCTTTGATTTATCTGGTGAAATAGAAGGCCAAATATAATTTCCTTCGCCTAGAGGAGTTAAAATTCTTTTTTCTCCATTTATGTAAAGAGAAATTTTAGAATTTTCAATAAACACCAAGCAATCATTTTGGGATAAAGTGTTTTTTAGATTTTCATCGGCAGGCTTTGATTCCAAATTTGTATTATGATCAAACGCTACATCTCCATTAGTAAGAACTTTGGGGGACGATAAATCTCTAGTAGGATTAATTATTATATGTTGTTCAAGGCTGCTTAAATCTATTGCTTTTATTGACGAATATTTTCTACCATCAACATAATTGTCTGACCTATAATAAATTACTTTATTATCAGGTGTTATTGAATATTCATACCCGGCACCAACATCTTCAGTAACAACATTAATCTTATTTTGAGCAGTATCGAAATAGTAAATTCCAATATAATTTACAGTCGTAAAAAATATTTTTGAACCATCATTTGAAAACCTTGGATAATAATATTCACCGTCAGCTAAGGTTGTGATTTCATTAATACTTGTAACACTTACTTGAGCAAATAAAATATTTACACTCAATGAGGCTATTATCAATATCAACCATTTCATAAAACATATACCCGGAGATTAATGTTGAAAAAAAAATAAATTCATATTTTTTATTAATGATTGATTAATTTTATAAAGAATTATTTTCAATCAATGTGATCTTATTCAATCTTTTCTGATGTCGTCCGCCTCCAAAACCAGTGGACAGCCAAACATCTAAAATTGATTTTATGGTTTCTTCTCCCAATGATTTTGCACCGAGAACCAGCACATTCGCATTATTATGTTCTCTTGCGCTCCTTGCTGAAAATTCATTATAGCAAGTAGCTGCACGGATGCTTTTAACTTTATTTGCAGTTATTGCGGAAGGGATTCCAGTAGCATCTATTATAATTCCAAAATCTACTTTTTTTTCTTTTACTTTTAATGCTACTGCAAATGCAAAGTCAGGATAATCACATGATTGTTCATCATAAGTTCCGACATCAATGAGCTCAAATCCTTTTTCACTTAAAATCTTTATTAAAATATTTTTTACTTTAAATCCCGTGTGATCACACCCGATTGCAATTATTTTCTCCCTAACCGTACTTGATATATTTGGATCATCAAAATACAATTTCTCTGCTTCTTCTTTAGTAATTACTCTGAGGCCTAATGATTTGATCTTATCTTTTGCAAGCGGCGTTAAAATATCATCATTACCAATCGGAATGATGGTTTTACCGCTTTTATGAAGTTTATAAATATCTAGTTCAGTAATTAAGTTTTTCATTAAGAGAAATTAGTTTTTATAAATATTCGTTAAGTTTATTAATCTTTAAATGATCTACAACTTTTTTAACGTCCTGGCATTTATCTCTTCTAACAATTAATAATGCATCATCGGTATTTATCACAATCAAGTTCTCAACTCCAATAGCAGCAGTGAATTTTTTGGGAGAATAAATATATGAATCGATTGTCATATCTGTAAAAACATTTCCTACAGTGGAGTTTCCATTATTGTCTTTATCGGAAAGCTGATATACTTCTTCCCAGCTTCCAACGTCACTCCATGAAAAATCTCCCTTAGTTAAAAAGACTTTGCTTGATTTTTCCATAATTCCGTAATCAATAGAAATATTTTTTATCTGACCATAAACCTTAGCCACAGTTTGATCAAACGTTTCAGAATTTAAATCATTTTTAATGTAGTTGAGTCCCTCAAACAAATCAGGCATATGATGCTGAATTTCTTGAATGATAGTCTCAGCACGCCAAATAAACATTCCACTGTTCCACAGAAAATCTCCGCTCTCAAAAAATCTAACAGCAGTAGCATAATTTGGTTTTTCCGCAAAAGAAATAACCTTAAAGATATTTTCTTTTACTTCATTTTCATCAATTTGAATATATCCGTATCCGGTCTCAGGCCTGCAGGGACTAATTCCTATTGTAACTAATCCTTTTGAGCTGTAAGCAAAATCTGCAGCATTCATAATGGTTTTATGGAAAGCTTCAAGATCAGTAATGATATGATCTGCAGGAAGAACCAACATTACAGCATCGCTTGCCTTATTTTCGATTACAACAGAAGCAAGTCCTATGCAAGCGGCTGTATTTCTGCCAAAGGGTTCTTCGATAATATTTTCTTCTGGCAAGTGTGTTAATTGATTTAGAATTTCTGATCTCTGTAATTTATTTGTAACGATGAAAATATTTTCATCTTTCACAATCCCGTTTAATCTTTTAACTGTATCTTGTATTAATGTGTTCTCTCCAAAAATTTTTAACAATTGTTTAGGTGTTTTTTCTTTACTCCTGGGCCAAAATCGTGAACCAACTCCTCCAGCCATAATCACTGCAAATAATTCCATCTAACTAAATTCCTTTATCTTTATATTTTGAATTCTTTTACCAAATTCTTCAGCTTTATTTAAATAATTTGTTATATCAACTTCTTTTCCTCTAACTACTGCAACAATTACAATTAAACAAGCACGCAATGATTCTACAACGTCTTTACTCACAGCCAACTTGTTTACATTAATTAAAAACAGCGCTTTGGAAACTACCTTATGCATGTTTGAAATAATTTCAAATCCGATTTTTGAAGATTGCTCTCCATTGTTCTTCATTATGTGTGCGAATTTAATAATTTCATTCTGATCTATATTATTTTCAGAAATATTTTTTAACATCAAATCGATAGGCTTAATTGGTTTTAATATTAAAGTTTCATAATTCTGAAAAAATAAATCCTCATCCTCTTTCTCGTCTTCGAAGATTAAATTTTCTTTTATTTTATCACTCTCAATTTTTTGATCATTTATCTCTGAATTTTTATCGAACGTATTTTCATCTAATTTTCTTTTAGACAAATCTACACTAATTCCCCCGTTCGTCTCTGGAACCGTTTGGCTGCTCCCTGGTTCAGGCTCAGGTTTATTACTAATCTTTCCCAACGCTTGAGAAAACGTAACTGGATTAACCATATCCAACATATGACTAAGATCTTTAATCAGCCATGAACTATGCTCTTTTATTTTTTCAGATATTTTAAACAGATCTATTTGCGGCTGTGTGAGATAACTGTAAATTTCATTTAAACGAATAGCAAGAGTGGAAAGCTCAGTAACTTTCTTCATACTTTTAAGATCGTTCTCTAAATCTTCTGATTTAACAATAAAATTCCGAAGTAATGCAACCACTTCTATTTTTTGGCTGCTTAACCGCAGATTGTTTGATGCAGTAGTAATGCTTTGGATAATATATTGTTTTATTAAATTCATTAGTTCTTATAAACTCTTGGAACTCTTTTACTTATACCGCAAGTTACTTCGTACGGTATCGTATTTAGTAGTTTGCTCCAATCCCATGCATTAATATTTACTTTATTATCTTCGCCCAATAAAATAACTTTTTCACCAGGTTTAATTTCATCATTATTAACATTAAACATGATTCTATCCATTGTAACTCTTCCAACTTGTGGGTACAATTTACCATTAATTATTGCAAATGTTTTGTTTGAAAGATTTCTTTTGAATCCATCTGCATAACCAACAGGGACAGAAACTATATTTGTTTGTTTATTGGCCTTAAATATTCTCCCGTAACTAACCGTCTCACCTTTTTGAATTTCTTTGACTGAAGCTGCATAAGACACAAGAGACAACACTGGTTTCAAATCAATTGATTCAGTTGTTTCCAACGAAGGATAATAGCCGTAAAGTGAGATACCGGGCCGAACCATATCCAAATAAGCTTCCGGCATATCCAAAATTGCTCCGCTGTTTGCAGCATGTGCAATACCATAACTTATTTCAGCATGTCTCAAAGAGGTTATTAAATTAATAAATCTTTTAAGCTGAAGATTGGCAAATTTTTTATCTTTTTCATCCGATGTTGCAAAATGAGTATATACGCCGTCAATATTAAAATTTTTATTCTTGCTTAGCTTATATATAAATTGGTATGCATTATTATAATTAATACCCAGACGATTCATCCCGGTATCAACTTTTACATGGACTTTTACTTTTTTCTTCTTAGTATATTTCTTATTGTACTTGTTTAACTCTTGGGATAATAATTTAATTTGACGGTCTTCAAAAATCGTCGCTATAAGATTATGTTTAAATATTAAATCAAATTCGGCATTAATAAATGGTTCGAAGACAAGAATCGGCTGATCGATTTTAAGTTTTCTAAGTTCAACTGCTTCATCCGGAATTGCAACGGCATAGTAATCTGGTTGTTTTTTGTCTAATGAATTTAATGCATGGACCACTTCTTTCATGCCATGTCCATAAGCGTCTGCTTTAACAACAGTCATTATTTTAACATCAT
>CAZRMA010000084.1:0-11501 GCA_964600655.1 uncultured Ignavibacteriaceae bacterium | reverse complement strand
ATTTACAAATGAAATCGTCATAGCTCCAGGTAAAAAACCAATGTCTAAATTGGAAATAAAAAGACTAAGTAGTAGTGGGCATATAATAGGTTCTCACACTTTTGATCATATAAATATGAATACTTCTGATGTTGAATTTGTCGAAAATCAGTTAAGGAAAAATAAACTTTGGCTTAAAGAAATAACTAATAAAAATTGTGATTATTTTGCATTCCCATTTGGACATCTAAACCATATTAATGAAAATACTTTGAAAATTGCCTTGAAATATCATAAGTATGTTTTTAGTGGGACAAATTATAAAAATTATTATTCTGGTAGTGGTAAAATCTTGAATAGACGACATATCGAACCAAATTGGCCATCTAGTCATATTAAGTATTTTTTAGATGTAAAAAAAAATTATGATAATTGGAATTGATGCCTTAACCATTCGTACCGGTGGCGGAATAACACACCTTAAAGAATTATTGGCTAATTTTGATCCCAAAATTTTTAATCTGAAGAAAGTTATCCTTTTTAGTAATGAGGAAACGTTAAAACAAATTCCTAGCAAAGAATGGTTGATAAAAATATCTCATCCTTTATTAAATAGATCACTTATTTATACAATAATTTGGAAAATAATTTATTTCAATAGTGAACTAAAAAAAAATGGATGTGAACTTCTTTTTAGTCCAGGGGGTATATATAATGGTAATTTTAGACCTTATGTATCAATGTCACAAAATATGTTAATTTTTGAGAAAAAAGAATCTTATCGTTATGGTTTGTCATATATGAGATTTCGTTTGTTAATTCTCAATATATTGCAAAAAAGAAGTTTTAAAAATGCAGCAGGTATTATATTTTTATCTAAATATGCAAAACTATACATCTCTAATAATATAAATCTCAATGGTAAACTAATTAGTATAATTCCTCATGGAATAAACGAGTGGTTCAAAAATAAGCAAAAAATTCAGAAAAATATTGATGATTATAATAGTGAGCATCCATTTCGAATTCTATATATATCTACAGTAGATGTTTACAAGCATCAGTGGAATGTAGTTGAAGCAGTAACTCACTTAAGAGAAGCTGGTTTTGATTTAGAATTAACACTTATTGGATCTGCCTATCAACCTGCATTAAAAAAATTAATGAAAAGTATTCACAATAGAAATAAGTCATATATTCATTATCTAGGTTCTGTACCTTATTCAGAAATTGAAATATATTATAAAAATTCAGATATGTTTATTTTTGCTTCTACCTGTGAGAATTACCCTAATATATTGGTAGAAGCAATGGCCAGTGGCTTACCTATTTTATCTTCATCATATGGGCCAATGCAAGAAATACTAGGTAAGGAAGGTTGTTATTTTGATCCTCTAAATATTTCTGACATAGAGGAAAAAATGAAAAAACTATTGGTTGATCCTAAATTGAGGCAAAATATTTCTGAATACGGTTATAATTTGGCTCAATCCTATTCATGGGTAAAAACATCAAATGATACATTCTCTTTCCTAAATCGAATTTATAACAATTTTCATCATTAATTCTTTTAGAGTAAATTTCTAAGATATTAAATATGTGTGGGATAGCAGGTATTGTTGCTGATGATGCAACCAGTTATATTAATTCAATGACCAACGCAATTAGTCATAGGGGACCAGATGATAGTGGGAGTTATTTCCATAATAATTTAGCTTTGGGGCATAGAAGGCTTTCAATTCAGGATTTATCCGCAAACGGACACCAACCAATGATAAGTACGGATGGTATGTATATCATAGTTTTCAACGGGGAGATTTATAATCATTGGGAAATTAGAAATAAATATTTAACTAAATATAAATTCATATCAACCTCTGATACTGAAACACTCCTTTATGGGTTTATTGAACTAGGTAAAGATATTTTAAATAAAATTAATGGGATATTTTCATTTGCAATATATAATAAGAAAGAAAAAGAATTATTTATTGCAAGGGACCAATTTGGAGTTAAACCGTTATACTATTATCAGGATAAAAATGTATTCCTGTTTAGTTCAGAAATAAAAACATTTATGGAATATCCAGAATTTGATAGATCAATTGATACTAATGCATTAGCAAATTATTTGTATTTTTTGTGGTCTCCGGGCGAAAGTACTCCATTCAGCTTCTCTAAAAAATTACTTTCCGGACATTATATCACAATCAACACAAATAATCTTGATTCCTTTAGCATACATAAATATTATGAAATACCTTTCAATGGTGTTTATGGTTACAAAACTGAAGAACAATGGATAAACGAACTTGATGATAGATTAACTAAAGCAGTTGAAAGGCAGCTGCTTTCTGATGTACCTGTAGGTTTTTTTTTATCCGGCGGACTGGACTCCAGCCTGATTGTCTCTTTAGCTAAAAAGCTTAATCCGGAAAAAAAGCTTAAATGTTTTACCATAGACACTGAATCAAATAGCAAAATGGAAGGTTTTGAAGAAGATCTGCCATATGCTAAAAGGGTTGCTGAGCTTCTTAATGTTGATCTGGAGGTTGTAAAAGCTGACGTCGATATTGTTAATGATTTTGATATGATGATTTATCATCTGGACGAACCGCAATCTGATTCGGCTCCTTTAAATGTATCAAATATTTGTAAATCAGCAAGAGAGCAGGGTTATGTGGTTTTGCTGGGCGGTACGGGCGGGGATGATCTTTTTACCGGCTATCGGCGGCATCAGACATTATTCTACGATGATAAAATTAAGTTTATCCCGTTTTTTATAAAAAAATTAATTCAAAAGACTCTGGTTGGCCTTTCAAATAATTCAGCCTTAAAACGACGACTATTAAAATTCTTCTCTTTATATAAACACAGGAATCCTAAGGAACAATCGGCTTCATTATATGGATGGCTGCCTGCTGAAAAAGTCAAAAAATTATTCAAAGATAATTTGGCTTCATTTGCCCCAAATGAATTCCTGATAAGTTCTCTTAAATCTATAAAAAACGAAAATTCTCGATTAAACCAAATGTTATTTTGGGATCTTAAATATTTTCTAACAGACCACAACCTTAATTATACAGATAAAATGAGTATGGCTCACGGCGTAGAAATACGGGTACCATATTTGGACAAAGAACTCGTTGAGTTTAGCGCAACACTTCCTCCGGAATTAAAATTGAAAGGTACAACCACTAAATATATCTTAAGGAAAGTAGCTGAAAGATATCTGCCGAAGGAAGTTGTGTATAGATCCAAATCCGGGTTCGGGGCACCTGTAAGGGATTGGATACTCAATGATATGGATGATAAAATAAATTCCGTTTTAAATAAAGAAGAAATAAATAAGTATGGTATATTTGACTATAATGCAATCAGAGATCTTATTGTGGAAAATAAAATGAATAAAATCGACGCATCCTATTCAATTTGGGCTCTTCTCGCCATAGATTCCTGGTTAAATCAGTTTGCGATAAGAAATTAGATGAAACAAATAATACAAAATTTAAAAACGGGAGTAACTTTTCTGGAAGAGATTCCCGTTCCCCGGGTTCGTAAGAAACATCTTCTGATAAAAACTAAAAATTCGTTGGTATCACTCGGGACTGAAAGGATGCTCGTTGAATTTGGAAATGCAAATTTAATCAGCAAAGCCCGTCAGCAGCCTGAAAAAGTAAAACAGGTATTTGATAAAATTAAAACTGAAGGATTAAAAACCACTTTAGACGCTGTATATAAAAAACTGGAAGAACCTGTTCCGCTCGGTTATTGTAATGCAGGTGAAGTCATTGAAATAGGCGAAGGGGTGCTGGATTTTAAAATAGGTGATCGGGTTGCTTCAAATGGACAGCACGCTGAATATGTCTGCGTACCTGAAAACTTGTGTGCTCATATTCCCGAAAATGTTTCGTATGAGGAAGCAGCTTTTACGGTCATTGGATCAATTGGATTGCAGGGTATAAGATTATTGAACCCATCCTTTGGTGAAACGATTGTAGTTTACGGATTAGGTCTTATTGGTCTTATAACTGCACAGTTCTTATTAGCAAACGGCTGCCGGGTTGTAGGAATTGATATAGACCCTGTTAAGTTGGAAATAGCAAATGGTAAGGGGCTAACTACAATTATTAATTCCCCGGAAAATGATCCTGCTAAAATGGTTCAGTCCATTACAAATGAGGTTGGAGCTGATGGTGTAATTATTACAGCCTCCGCTGAAAATAGTGAAATAATATCTCAATCTGCCAGAATGAGCCGTAAAAGGGGAAGAATAATTCTTGTTGGCGTTGTTGGTTTGAATATAAACAGGTCAGAATTTTATGAAAAAGAGCTTACATTTCAGGTATCTTGTTCTTACGGCCCGGGAAGATACGATGAAGGATACGAACAAAAAGGAATTGATTATCCTTTGCCATATGTGAGGTGGACAGAAAAAAGAAATTTTGAAGCAGTGCTGGCTGCATTATCAAAAGCTCAGCTTGATGTAAAGTCCCTTATAACAGAACGGGTAGTATTAGATAACTATGCAAAAATTTACAATAATATTGGTTCATCTAATTCAATCGCTTCAATACTTGTTTATCCTGATAACTCCAATTATAAATCAAATGTTCAGATTGGTTCAAATAAATTTGATAAGGAAGCTGGCAGCATAGGCATAATAGGGGCCGGAAATTTTACAAAAATGACCTTGCTTCCGGCATTAAAAGACTCATCTGTTAATATTAAATATATTGCCAGTTCTTCAGGCGTAACAGGCACTTTCCTGGCAAAAAAATATTCCATAATGAACAGTACTACAAACTATAGTGATATTTTATCTGATAATGATATCGGTTTAATTATAATTACTACCAGGCATAATTCTCACGCAAAATTGGCTATTGAAGGATTAGAGGCTGGCAAAAACATTTTTGTTGAAAAACCCCTTGCACTTAATGACGATGAATTGGAAAATATTATTAGCGCATATAAAAAAGCGGGTAAAACTTTAACGGTGGGTTTTAACAGGAGGTTTTCACCTTACATTAAGAAGATGAGGGAGCTTCTGGGTAATTTGAACGAGCCTATTAATATCACCGCCACTATGAATGCCGGATTTATACCCGGAAACGTATGGGTTCAGGATATGGAGGTTGGCGGAGGCAGAATAATCGGCGAGGCCTGCCACTTCATCGATTTGCTGATTTACCTTACGGGGAGTAAGGTATGGGGAGTTAGTGGAACATCCCTAGGAAAATATCCAAAGGAAAACACTGATAATGTTTCAATTCTATTAAAGTTCGAAAATGGTTCAATTGGAGTAATCAATTATTTTGCTAATGGTAGTAAATCATATTCCAAAGAGAGAGTCGAGGTTTATTCTAATTCCCGGACATTAATACTCGAAAACTTCCGCGAATTAAAGGGATTTGGATTTAAAAGCTTTGGTAAAATGAAAGGGAGATTGGATAAAGGGCATAAAGATCAATTTAAACTTTTAATAGAAAATTTTAAAAATGGTGGTGAAGGCTTAATTCCGTTTGATGAAATTGTAAATGCTTCAAAAGCTTCCTTTGCAATACTGGATTCCATAAAAAACAATAGATGGATCAATTTGTAGAATTTATCCAATCCATTATTTCTTGTTAAAGACACAAACCTTATAAATTAAAGTTGAAAAAAATAAAGTTGCTTATTCAGGTTGCTTATAACATGGGGTGGAGTTACATGTTCTACCGGATTTTCTATGAAATAAGGAGAAGAGCAGGATATTTAAAATTGAAATACCCCACCTCTGTAAAGATGAATACATATATAACTCTTGAAGCATGGCGAAAGAGTTATAGACAATTTTTCTTTAATACAAGTGATGAAATAGAATTATCTGAAATTAATACTGACAACCTGCTAAACGAATATAATGATATAATAAATGGCAGGATTATTTTCTTTGATTCTATCCGGTATGATTTAGGTAAAAGATATGATTGGGTGACTAACCCCGAAAATGGATTTAAATATAATGCTAAAACGCATTGGACCGAAATTGAGGATTATTCAAAGGAAGCTGGTGATATAAAATATACCTGGGAAAAATCAAGGTTTTCTTATTTGTATACCGTTTTTAGATATGATAGAAAATATAATTGTGACAGTTCTGAATTTGTCTTTAGTGAAATCATCTCCTGGATAAATTCTAACCAGTTAAATTGCGGGCCTAATTATTTATCCAGCCAGGAAATTGGTGTAAGAGTGTTAAACTGGATTTTTGCTGTATATTATTATAAAGATTCAGAAAAATTGAATGAAGATTTATTCCAAAGAATTACAAACTCAATCTACTGGCAAACGTCACACATATTTAAAAACATTAATTTTTCCAGGAAAACCGTAAGAAATAATCATGCTATCACGGAAGCTTTAGTAATTTATTTAGTTGGTCTATTATTCCCATTTTTCCCATCCTCTGAAAATTGGAGAAGGAAAGGCAAAAAATGGTTTGAAGAAGAGATAAATTATCAAATATATAATGATGGAACTTATTTACAATATTCAATGAATTACCATCGGGTGGTAATGCAATTATTAACCTGGGCTCTTTATCTTTCTGAACTAAATGACGATCGTTTTTCTCAAAACGTATATAATAAGGCTTCAAAGTCTATAGGATTTCTATTAGCTTGTCAGAATAAATTTAATGGCCAGCTCCCTAATTACGGTGCTAATGATGGTTCGCTTTTCTTTAGATTAAATGGTTGTGATTATCGAGACTATCGTCCTCAATTAAATGCAATTTATTACTATTATACGAATACAAATTTATATGGTGATGGTGCCTGGAACGAAGACGCTATTTGGTATTCGGCTGCTGTAAAAAAAAAAAGAAAGAGTAAGCAAAGCAGCCATTTAGCCTTTCCTGAAATTAAACTGCCAGTGGCTGCAAACTCATTTGATACAGGGGGATATTATACAATAAGAGAAGAGGAATCGCTGATCTTTATCAGGTGCGGAAGTCATAGAAACAGGCCGTCGCAGGCTGATAATCTCCACCTGGATTTATGGTACAAAGATATCAATATTCTTCACGACGGTGGCTCTTATAAATATAATACTGACAATGAATCTATGAAATATTTTTTTGGAACTGCATCTCATAACACAGTAATGCTTGAAGATTATGACCAGATGTTAAAAGGCCCAAGATTTATCTGGCTGAATTGGACGGAGGCAATATCAGGAAAATTAAAGGAGGAAGCCGACAAATTTGTTTTTGAAGGAAAAATAAAGGCCTTTACTTATTTGGGTAAGAAAATATTAGTCATTAGGAAAATAGCCAAATACAAGGGAAGTAATCACATTGTGGTTGAAGATAAAATTATAAATAAACCTGTTCTAAAGTTGCACCAGATATGGAATACTAATTTCCCTTCACTTATTAATTTTCATTCAGTTGATAGTAACAACCAAAATATCGATCCATCATTTCAGAATACATGGTATTCAGGCAAATATGGAATTAAAGAACTTTCAACCCAGATAAGGTTTATTACCGATAGCAGCTATCTGAAAACAGAAATAAAAATTTAATATAATGCGGTTATTATTAATCCATCAATATTTCGTTGATAAGGATGATTCCGGCGGCTTACGATTCAATGAAATGACAAAAGTTTGGGCTGATATGGGCCACCATATTACGGTAATATGCGGTATGGTCCATTATGCCACAGGTCGAAAAGCGGATAAGTACAAAGGAAAATTCATACTTAGAGAAAAATATTATAAAAATGTAGACCTGGTTCGATGTCACGTATCAGAGGCATATAACACGAACTTTATTGGCAGGCTTTGGGCTTATTTATCTTTTGTTCTTTCAAGCTTATGGGGTTCATTATTTATATCCCGGAATAAATACGATATAATACTGGCAACTTCGCCTCCACTATTTGTTGGTGTTACGGCCTATATCGTATCCATAATTAAAAGAATCCCATTCATATTTGAAGTTCGTGATTTATGGCCTGAATCAGCCATAGATACAGGGGTATTAAGCAATTCAACACTAATCAAATTATCATACTCATTTGAAAAATTCATTTATAAAAAGGCAAGGCTGATTTGTGTCTTAACTACCGCTTTTAGGGATAAATTGATTAATAATAAAAATATTCCGCCCGATAAAATTATATATTTACCTAATGCTGCGGATTTTTTATTATCGGATGAAATCCTCAAATCATTCAACCGGCAGGAGTTCAAAAATAAATTAGGACTGGGCGGAAAAATAATCATTACTTATGTAGGAGCTTTCGGGGTTGCAAATCATTTAATCCAGGTAGTGGAAACAGCGGAATTATTGCATGATGTTGAAGTAATATTCTTATTAATCGGGGAAGGGATGCAAAAGAATATGCTTAAGGAAGAAGTTAAAAAAAGGGGATTATTAAATATAAGAATAATGGATGCCGTGCCCAAAATAGATGTACTAAAATATATTTTAGCCTCTGATTTTGGTGCGTCAATTCTAAAAAAGGTTGATACTTTTAAAACAGTATTATCTAATAAAACTTTTGATTATATGTCCTGTAAAAAGCCTATTTTTATGTTAATCGATGGTGTATCACGGGAGTTAGTTGAACAGGCGGACTGCGGGGTTTATTCTGAACCCGAAAACCCCGGAGAATTTGCTGAAAGTATTAAAAAGATGATCAGCCTGGGGAAAGATAACTGGACTAAGAAGGGCGAAAATGGATATAATTATGCAAGGCAAAATTTCGATAGAATTTCATTGGCGAAAAAATATATGACCGAGATTGAAAGTTTAATTTAAGCGTAATTTTTAAAATAGCAGAGTTAACATCTTAATTGATTGATGTTGGTGTAACTATAATTAAGGACAAACGATTTATTTTCAATATGACAGATTAGATAAATTTAAAAATATAACTAAGGCAATGTATAATATAATAAAACGATTAAGCGATGTGGTAATTTCTTTTTTAATATTATTTACTTTATCTCCGTTATTAATAATATTGGCTCTTATTTTGTTAATTACCGGAGAACACAAAGCTTTCTACGCACAAGAAAGAGTGGGTTATAAAGGCAGGAAATTTAGATTATATAAGTTTGTTACTATGAGACAATATAATTTCCAGGAAGAAAATATGGAATTTACAGTGGAAAACTATTCAAGGATAACAAAATTGGGGAAATTTTTGAGAGTTACCAAAATAAATGAATTACCCCAGCTGATAAATGTATTTATTGGCGATATGACTATTGTCGGTCCGCGGCCTTTGATTTCCGAAACTTATGAAATGTACTCAGAGGAAGTAAAAAATATAATTTATAAGACAAAACCAGGTCTCACGGGTATTGGTTCAATTATTTTCAGAGATGAAGAAAGCATTGTTATGATGGCTGGTATAAATATAAAAGATTTTTACAAAAAAAACATAATGCCATATAAAGGTGCGCTTGAATTATGGTATTATGAAAACAGGACTCTTAAAATAGATTTAATAATAATGTTTCTGACAGCCCTGGCAATTTTATTCCCCAAGCAGGATTTGCACAATAAAATTTTAAAAGATTTACCGGACGGTCATGATCAAAAACTGCTTGGGGCGCAAATTAATTTTAGATACAAACCCCCCCAAAAAAATTAGTTATTAAATAAAAAAAAGTGGATAGCTTGTTAGATATTTGGGATAAAATAAAATCTTATACAAGTATATCAGAAGGAAACTACTTCACTTGTCCCTGATTTTTTTAACATTTCCATATCTTTTATTGTTTCTCAAAAGCACCAAGGTCAGGTAATCCAATAATTGGATGATTCAAATAATCTGATGTTAAGCCTACATTTAGTCCGGCATTTATAGCAGGACTTCCTGCCTGCAAAGTGAAATCACTTCCCGCCGCCGTAAATAATGGATCGCTTACAACTGAATTTGGATCTTGCCCTGAAGCTGTTTGCCAGTCAGATAATGTACTAAAACTAGAACTATTATTTACATCATAGTATTTTATTGTCCTATTTGGTGCAAACCAAATATTGTAATTTGATACCATTTCCCCATGATTAAAAAGTAAAAGTGAACCAACATTATTTAAATTTACCACAATATTGTTTTTTAATGTTACATTATTAGCAAACATTAAATAAATAAGTCCAATATTTGATTCTACTGAATATGTGTCCTGATAAATAGTGTTGTTATAAAATTTTACACTTCCTGATACCTGCATTTCAACAGAAAAAC
The DNA here is from genome assembly GCA_964600655.1 of uncultured Ignavibacteriaceae bacterium. GTDB lineage: Bacteria > Bacteroidota > Ignavibacteria > Ignavibacteriales > Ignavibacteriaceae > CAVSWT01. The sequence continues at coordinate 1,269 of CAZRMA010000084.1, read as the reverse complement.
CCCATCCACCCATTACACCATTATTGACCAACATATTATAATAAATTAATACACCTCCTCCTGCCCCAACGTTCCCTGTAGTTATGCCTGAAGTATTCAACTTAGAGCCGGATAAATAATTATATCTCACTATAGCATGATATGGTTTATTATTTAATTCTATATTAATATTATATGCGTTATCAAAAGCTCTATTGTTTTCAATAATGCAACCATCACTATTATAGATACCAAACCCATGCCCATCAGTAATAAGATCTGACGCATATCTAATATTATGAGCCGAATAACAATTACGGAATATGTTATTATTAGAACCGCTTGCAGCATACGAAGCAGAATAAAATCCATTGCCGTTATATTCAGAAGTATCATATTCAATAGTATTGTCACTTGCTTCTTCAAACATTTGTATTCCGCTTACTCTGTTTTTATAAGAATTGCAGGAATCTATGATCGAATTAGTAGCACCCGAACCATATAAATAAATTCCTGTATGTCCAGTATATTCAGTTTCTATATTTGTAATATGGGTATAGCTCTTTCCATCTAAATAGACACCAAAATTCCTTGCTGAGATTTCTACTTTACTGTTATTTGGATTTACATTGCTATAAATATAGACTAAACCTGAGTCATGGCTATTTGCCCTATCATAAAAAACGCTATAAGGTTGAGTCAAAGCTGCCAATGAACCATATTCAGTGCAAAGCAAATCATTAATTACGGTTACATATCCGTGTCCTAAACCGTGCTCATTTCCTCCAACTGGCGCTTTAACATACCAAATATTGCCATTTTGATTTGTCCATCCAGTTATCACATCAGCCCCGTTAATTATTGGCTTGTTGCCACTTCCATATGCATCTATTGTGACAGGGGCTCCGAATAAACCGGAGGAAGGTACGTTAAGTTGTTCTCTCCAGACATCACCACGCTTGAAATAAATATTATCACCGGGCTGGAATGAAGTTTTATTAACTTTTGCAATGGTTTTCCACGCAGCAGCCGGACTTAAGCCGGAATTACTGTCATTTCCGCTGTTTGAAACATAGTATGCATTAGCGGTGGTTGTCAAAACAATAAATTGTAATTTTGGATTGATAGATTTGCCTGCGGCAAGTACACTGTTTAAATAATTTTGAGTTATATAACCAAGATTTAAGTTTTGTTGTAAATTATCAATTGTGTATCCTGTTAAATTTGAGTACCTGAGCGACAATTTAGCTATTTCTTTAGCCCAGGTTATAAAATCCAGTTTATATGGTT
>CAZRMA010000083.1:0-11528 GCA_964600655.1 uncultured Ignavibacteriaceae bacterium | reverse complement strand
CCTTATTATCCTCAAATATTCGGCCGATAATTGTTCTGCTGGAATCTTTGTTATATGGAAGAAAAAAATGTTTAAATGATTCTGTCTCCGGCTGCCATTTGTTAAGCCCGGAACTTGTACCTATCCATAATCTTCCTTTACGATCTCTATGAATGACACGAATGTTGTTATTAGAAATAGATGTATTGTCCTTTTCATCATGAGTAAAAACAGTAAATTTATAGCCGTCATATTTATGCAAACCGTGATCACTGCCAATCCAGATAAAACCCTGGGCATCCTGTTCGATTGGGGCATAAACCATCCAGTTTGTAACCAGCCCATCTGCAGTTGTAAAGTGCTGAAACTGCAAATCCATACTTTGTGCAGCTATAGTTGGGGTAACTAGTAGGTACGCAATAAATATGAATAAAGATTTTTTCATTAACTTCTCAATTATGGAATTTGAATTACTTATTTAATTTTTATCACTACAAAAGTTACATCATCATCAGGGTCAGATTTTCCGATCCATTCAGATGTACATGATTTTAGTCTTTCAATAATTTTTTCGGGAGATTTCTCTGCGACTTTATGAAATTCAGTTTGTACTCTATCATAGCCGTACATTTCTTTATTGCTGTCAAATAACTCGGGCAGCCCATCACTCATTAACAATATTGTATCACCAGCATTTAACTCTGTTTCTTTTAATACATAAGGAAATGAATTAACAGCACCCAGCGGCATTCCTTTTAAAGTGATTTCATCTAATTGTTTCGTATTCTCTCTAAACAATAAAGTAGGCGGCATTCCGGCAGAAGACATAATCATTTTATTATCTTTAATTTTTACAATAGACATACACATAGTTAATAAATGCATATCCATATATTTTAAACATCTGGAAATTTCGCTGAAGGTAAATAAAATATCCGGATTGGCCGCATGCGTACTAAATAAACTTTTTGCCGCTGTTACCATTGTCCCTGCTCTCATGCCGTGCCCTGTGGCATCGCCAATTACTACTGTTAATGTTCCATCTAATGATAAATGGAAATCATAATAATCTCCGCCAACCTCAGTAGCAGTCTGCATAAAAACGGCTATATCAAGATGTGGTAAATCCGGTAATTTTTTAGGGAGCATTGAAAGCTGCAATTGCCGGGCTTCTTCAAGTTCTTTAGTTTTTCTCTCGTTCTCAGCTTCAACTGCTTTCGCTTGAGCTTCAGCAGCAATAGCTCTTAATTCAGCTTCTTGAATTTTTTGTTTTTCTCTCTCTTTAGTAAGAAGTCTTCTTCTTTGAAATCTATCAATTCCAAAAATCAATCCTACAAAAATAAAACCGTAGGAAATATAGGCGATTGTGGTCCTATACCAGGGCGGGGCAATTATGATTGTTAAAGTTCGCTCTCCCTTACTTGGAACTCCAAAGCCGCTGTATGCTTTTACATGCAGTACATATTTACCCGGTTCAAGATTAGTAAATGAAGCAAAATTTTTATCTGTAAATATCCAATGATCATTAAATCCTTCCAGCTTATAACTAACTCTGTTTTTGGATGGACGTGAATAATGCAGCGAAGCAAAATCAAATGAGAGATCATTTTCTGCATAAGAGAGGTCTAATTTATTAGTTTCGAATATTGATTTTTCTAATTTTACGCTGCTGTTTTTATCAATAATTGAAACATCCGATATACTAATATTTGAAATTATCGGTATCGGCGGACTTGTGTTTTCTTTACTTGGATAGAAACCAGTTAATCCGTTGAAAGCTCCGAAATAAATTTCCCCATCACGTGTAACTAATGCTCCGTTACCAAAACCTCCGGTAACCCCATCTTTATTGTCATATTTTGATGTTGACCAGCTTCCATCTTCATTTTCAGTCAGCTTTGTAATACCACCGCTGGTGTTAACCCAAATACTTCCATTAAAATCTTCAATTATTCCATTGATTCCCGTAAGAGGTAATTCATTAATATCTGCATTTGAAATAAATTCTTTAGTTCGAGGGTTAAATCGATAAAATCCGGATGGATTAATAGTGAACCATAATCTTCCTTTACTGTCTTCAAACATTAGTATTGTATTATTTACGGATGCTTTATTCTTTATAAAAGGATACTGTTCAAATTTTTGATTGGTCATATTGTATCTTATAATACCTTTTTCGTCAGCACCTATCCAAAGATCACTTGGATATTTTCTACTGTTAAGCACGTAGCCCGCTCCATACATATCCGGATAATCTTTTTTGCTATTTTCATTGGCTATTTCTTTCTTTAATTTTTCTGCAGTCGAAGCATCTATCTTAATTACTTGAATCCCGTACCAAGTTGAATCTTCTGGTGGAGCTACATTAAAATGATTATATGAGTGGCCGATATCGGTGGAAAAATGAATTGAGTAATTTCCAGGTTGTAAAGTAATTACACCAATCTGCAAACGATTTTTTAAACCACCTCCGTCATTAAAAGTTTTATTAATTTTATTCATTAACCAAATATCTTTGCCTTCAGAATCTTTAATTCCTCCATGATCAAAAACTCCACCCGGATATTGGCCTTCACCTAAACAAATAACTAATACTTCTGTTTTATTTTTTATTTTAAAATCCTTTTTAAGATTTGCAGCCTCTTCCACTTTTACCAATGCTGAAATTTGTTCATTACTTGATACTATCTTTCTAATTTCGCTCATAAATCCTTTATCATAATTTCGATTCATTGAAGAAGGGAGCATTTCCATTTTTTTAGATTCTGTATTTAAAATATAAATTCCAATGTTTGAGCTTATTACTAATTTGTTAGTTGGAAAATATTCAATATTTTTTATTCTAGCCCCGGTACCTATCTGCATTTTTTTATTAATAATATTATATGTCTCCGTTGAACCGCTCTTCAAATTATAACTTGATATATCATAATTAGTTGATGGGAACCAGAGATTTTGGTTATCATCAATTACAAAATATCTTAAATTGGAAGTATCACTATAAATAGGGGGGATATTAACCTTGAGAGGTGTGAATTTTTTATCTTTAAGAGTTAAATTAAAAAATCCTCTTTTATCAGTTGAGACTATTAATTCATTTGGATTTAATTTGCTTATTTTTATATCTGTAGTAATTGCCCGGTTATTTTCATTTATATTTTTTTCATCAAAAGAATAATACTTGAATGGCCGTCTGTTAGGATCAAATTTTAAAATACCATTGGCTCCTAAACCAACCCAATAAACTCCGAATCTGTCAATTATCTTACTAAAAGTAAACTTCCCAATACCCCTTTCTTCCATTTCCTTATCAAGCTTTAGCATATCAAATTTTTCTGTATTTGGATTAAATTTCATTAGCCCAACGGGTATAGTACAAAGCAGGAAGGTTCCATCTTCTTTTTCATTAATATTAAATAAAAAAGTATTACCAGCTCCGGATGCAAATTTCTTCCAATCATTTTTATATTCGAAACTGAAGGTGATAGGATTGTACTCTATAAAAGCGTCACGTCCTGTAAGCCATATTTTCCCGCCTTTATCTTCGAAAATATCTAATATCCCCTGGGGTTGCTTATTTCCGGCAAAATTAAATTGTTCAAATGAGTTACTGCTCTCATTATAGTAAAAAATCCCAAGTGAAAATTCAGCAGCTAATATATTTCCATTTCTTAATTCAGTGATAGCAGCAACAGCGTTAGTTTCACTTTTTATAAGAGAATCTGTTCCTTGAACTTCTGTGATAAAGGGAATGAGCTCCCATCGTTTTTTAATTTTATTCCATTTCTGTACACTTCTTCCTCTTGTGGTAATCCAAAAATTATTTTTTGAGTCTGTTAATGATCTAAAGATTTCTATATTTTGCTGAGATGGTGAACTTCCCTGGTTAATAGGATAGTTTGTGAATGTTTCAGTATTCCTATTAAGAATGCTCATATAACCTGGGGTACCAATCCAAAGATTGCCGTCTCCATCTTCATTTACATTTTGAATATTACTTGAAGGTAAACTTGTCGAATCCCCGGGGATGTGCTTATAAATTTTAAATTCATACCCATCATAACGATTTAAGCCATCGCTTGTGCCAAACCAAAGAAAACCAAATCTATCCTGACATATATTGTGAAACGGGTTAAATCTTGAACTGGATAACCCATCCGCTACAGAAATGTTTTCATAAAGATAATCTTCCTGTGCATGAAGATTAATTGGAATACAAAGTATTAGAGATATCAAATTTATAATTGAGAATTGTTTTACTTTAAAAATTTGCATGATCATTCCGCAATTTATTAATTAAAAAATGGAGTTTAACTTTGATTTTAAAATATAATTTATAAATTATTTCACTTTTATAACAACAAACGTTACATCATCATCCGGGTCTTCATCATTGGTCCAGCGTGAGCCTTCATTCTTTAAAAAATCAACAATTTCTTCCGGGTCTTTTTGGGCTGCTTTTTCAAAACTGTTTTTAGCTCTTTTATATCCATATAATTCATTGTTTTCATTTCTTAATTCAGCAAATCCGTCACTCATTAATAATAAAGTATCACCGCTTTCAATTTTGATTTCTTTTACCTCGTAAACAGAATTTTTTAATGCACCTAACGGCATATTATTAATTCCAATTTCTTCTACAGATTGTAAATTATTTCTGTACAGATATAAAGGAGGCATGCCTGCATTTGCAGTTATGATTTTGTTATTTCGAATTTGAACACAAGTTAATGCCATCATCAATCTTCCAAGATTCATATCTTTAATTGATTCACTTGCATTTTCAAAGAAAGGCTTTAAATTTTTGTTAGTACGATCAGACATAAATAAAGATTTCATAATCGAAACCATCATGCCCGACATCATTCCATGGCCGGTTGCATCTCCAACTACAAATGTCAGAGTTCCATCTATATGTAAATGAAAATCATAGTAATCACCGCCAACTTCTGTTGCAGTTTTCATATAAACAGCAATATCTAAGTGGGGGAGATTAGGAAGAGTTTTTGGAAGCATTGAAAGTTGCAGTTCTCGAGCTTCATCCAACTCTTTTGTCTTTCTATCATTTTCTATTTGCACTGCTCTTGCTTGAGCTTCTGCTGCTGCAGCTCTTAATTCCGCTTCTTTAATTGCGGATGCGGCGCGTTCTTTTGCAATTACTCTATGGCGCTGAAAGCGATCAACTCCAAAAACAAAAAGAACGAATAATAAAAAATATCCGGTATAAGCCCAGTTAGTTTTCCACCACGGAGGTAAAATAATTAATGCTAACGTTTTCCCTTTTTCATTCCATATACCATCGTTATTAGAGCCTTTGACATGAAAAATGTATTTACCTGGATCAAGATTTGTGTATGTGGCTGTTCTTATATGCCCGACATAACGCCAGTCATTTTCATAATTCTCTAGTTTATATGCATATTGATTTTTAGACGGATTAGCATAATGAAGAGCAACAAATTCAAATGAAATATCATTTTGCCAATAGGGGAGAACAAGTTCTTTAGTATTAGAAACTTGATTTTTTAAAGGTGAATCTTTTCCAGTCTCAAGTGACTTATTAAATATTTTTATATCAGTTATTTCTATTTCTGGCAGCTTTTTATTATCCACTATATCCGCAGGATTAAAAACGTTGAAACCTTTAACGCCGCCAAAATACATATCACCATTTTTATTTTCGTAAAATGCACCTCCATTATATTCTTCGCTCTGCAGCCCATCATCAACTGTATAATTTCGAAATTGAAAAGTGTTTGGGTTAAAACAGCTTATCCCATCATTTGATGAAATCCATAAATTACCTTTTTTATCTGGGAGAACTCCATAAACAGCATTATTAGGTATGTCACTATTACTTTCTATAAATCTTTTAAACTTTTTTGTTTTCGGATCGAAACGATCTAATCCGCCTCCGTAAGTAGATACCCAGACATATCCTTTATTATCTTCATAAAAACTCATTATATTATAGTAGCTTAAACTATTAGGATCTTTTGGATCATATTTATAGCTGCTGAATTTTTCTGTTTTTAGATTAAAGATTTGTATGCCTTCGCCTGTTCCAAGCCAAAGTTCATTGGGCCTTGAGTCTGAATACCAAACTACCCTTACAAAGTTTTTTTGGTTATTAAGATTATGATCGTAGTTGTACTGATACTTTTTAAAAGTAAAATCAGTTTTATTAAATCTGATTAATCCATCACCTGAGCCATACCATAAATAACCTGGCATTTTATTTAGTTCGATAATATCATAAAATACTGAATTCAGAGACTGTTGAGATGGCGGGGCATTTGAATCAAAATAAAATCGTTTAAATTTTTTTGTTTTAGGATTAAATCTATTTAGTCCGTTACTAGTACCTATCCATAAATATTGGCCATCATCATAAATACTTCTTACAATATTTGAACTTATTGAAGTTTTATCATTTGGATTGTATGTAAAATATTGATGCTGCTTAGTTGATTTATTGAAAGCAATTAATCCATTTGCGGAAGCAATCCATAAGATATTATCTTTCTCATAGAACCCTCTTATTCCGTCAGCTTTTAATCCATAGCTTACTTCATTATTGGAGTTCGTCCATACTAATGGGAATTTAATAACCGATGCGTCATATTTATTTAATCCAGAAAGATTTGTCCCAATCCAAAGAGTTCCTGTTCGATCTTTAAAGAGTGAGATTATTGTATTACCGCTTAGGCTGGACTCATCATCTTGCTTAAAGACATAATTTTGTAATCCTTTATTTTTTAAATCGAGCTTATATAAACCAATTCCTTTACCTTGATCAAGATTAGCAAGATTAGGGGAGTTTGCAGATGTACCGCCAAGCCAAAGATTATTTTTTTCATCTGATTTTATAGCTGATAAAATTATATTATTTAATTTATTGTCTTTATAAATTAGCTTAAATGGTTTGAGTTCGTTTTGATTTTCATTATATAGTAATAAGCCTTTCTTAAGAGATCCAAGCCAGATTTTCCCATTTTGGTCTTCTTCAATTACATAGGCTCCTTTTAAATTATTTTGATTGGCAAATTTCAAAGGCTGCAATTTCGGCACGCCGGAAGCATTATAAGAAACTTTAAAGTGATAAATATTTAAATCGCCTCCTACCCATAAACTATTTGATTTGTCTATGTGGATAAAATATAAAAAGTTATTTTTTGTCTTATATCCTGGCGGCAGCAAAGCGCTCATTCGATAAAAAATCTTTTTATGGATGTCAAAGTAGTTGAAACCATTTTGATAAGTAGCGACCCATAAATTACCGAGTGAGTCTTCATCGATATTATTGACAACATTTCCGCTAATAGAATTAGAATCAGAGGGATTGTTGCTGTAATTATTAAATGTTTCTCTATCATAATTAAATTCACTAAGCCCATGATCTCCGCCAATCCATATGTTTCCATTTTTTGCTGCACATAGTGTTAGAACAAAATTTGTAATTAATGACGTACTATCACCAGGAATATTTTTATAAACTTTGAATTCATAACCGTCATATCTGTTTAATCCGTCTTCGGTTCCAATCCATATAAATCCAAATTTATCCTGCACAATACTATAAACACGGTTTTGCGATAATCCATCTTTAGTAGAAAGCCTGTCAAACTTTACGGGTTTAATTTGAGCAATTAAGGGAATTGAAATAGAAATTAATAAAAAAAGTACTAAGCGATTATTTTTCATTTATTAAGATTATTATTTATGATTAAATGAGATTTATGACTGCGTTTATTTAACTTTTATTACCACAAAGCTTACATCATCATCAGGGTCTTTATCATTCACCCAGCTTGAGCCTTCTTCTTTTAATATTGAAATAATTTCTTCCGATGATTTATTCGCGCTATTTACAAAAACTTTCTTTAATCTTTCATAGCCAAACATTTCGTTTTCATTATTCCGCAATTCGGGGAATCCATCGCTTAACATTAAGATTGTATCACCTTCTGTAAGCTCACCTTCATAAATGTCATATTCAGAATTTTTCATCGCTCCAATCGGCAGTCCGTTAAGATTTATTTCCTCAACAATATTTTTACTTCTTCTATAAATATAAATTGGGGGTATTCCGGCATTTGCAATATTTAGTTTATTAGAATTAATATTTATCATTGCGAAAGCCATCATCATTTTATCCAGCTTTGAATTTTTTAACGCGTAATTTGATGTAATAAAAAAATCTTCCAAACTTTTATCGATTGAATTTGCAGTGAAGAGTGATTTCATCATTGAGACAATTGTTCCGGCTTTCATTCCATGACCGGTAGCGTCTCCAAGACAAATATTTAGGGAATCGTCTTCTTTTATCGAAAAGTCATAATAGTCTCCGCCAACTTCTGTAGCTGTTTTCATGTATACTGAAATATCGAGATGGGGGAGTGAGGGAATTTCATTTGGCAGCATCGATAATTGAAGTTGACGAGCCTCTTCAAGTTCTTCTGTTTTCCTTTCGTTCTCAGCTTGTATCACTCTTGACTGTGCTTCCGCAGCCTTTGCTTGAAATTCGGCTGCTTCGGCTCTTAACTTACTTTCCTTTATTTCTGAATTCTTTCTTTGTCTTTTTAATTCTGCCTTCCTAATAATATATAATAAACCAAAAAATGAGAAAATATAAAATGTATAAGCCCACCAGGTTTTCCAGAATGGCGGAGTAATGACAAACGCATATTTAACTTCATTAGTTTGAACGCCATTCGAAGTTATTCCTTTTACTCTAAAACTATATTTGCCCGGAGGAAGATTTTGATACTGTGCAAATGATAAATTTGATGAACGCGACCATTTATTATCATATCCTTCAAGAATGTATTGATAAATGGTCTGTTTGGGATCAGAAAAGTTGAGCGCCGAGAAGTTAAAGATGATTGAGTTTTCTGCATGGGATAAATTTATCGGGTACTCGTAGTAATAAGTTGAGGTATCAATACTAACTGATGTAAGATGAAGCGGATAGGTTCTATGATCTTCTTTTTCAATGACCAATCCAAGGCCTTTATAATGCATAACCAAATTTCCGTTACCATCCAAAGTAGCTACATTAGAACCCCCGCTTATATCTAAATCAACGTCATAAAATGTATGGAACTTATTATCCTTAACAATCAATGCCCCGGTAGGGTGTGAAAAAATCATATTACCTTTTCTATCAGGAGTAGGATTGTATAAATTTGCCGAAGGTAACCCATCTTTTTTTGTATAGTAATTGAGATTTTCACCGTCAAATATTACCAAGCCTCTATTTCTCAAACGTATAAATAATTTTCCGTCAGCTTGATTATCTGTTTTTGTCCCTGCTACACTCGCACCTTTGAGAATAGTAAAATCGGCATGTGCGGTCACACTATCTATTAAATTTATAAACGTGTTGCCGTCAAACTGATAAAACCCATCTGTAGTTAAATAGTATATTTTGTTTACCAACTTACCAACATAATGCAACTGCTCATTGGGCATCTTCCATTCCTTAGGGGCATTAATCCATTTATCTTTCTGCAGGTACATGATATGCGTTTTAGCAGTCACTAATCCTTTACGTTCATCATCAAAAAGTCCATATAGCATTAATTGTGAATTAATGCCCTCTCTTAAATCGTAGAATTGATATTTTTTCGAGGTTAAACCCTTATCAAATGGACAGGGCATTTCAACAAATTTCTCACCATCATATTTACCTAAATAGAAATTTGTCTTTAATGTAGTTAAATCCCCAACCGTTGTCTGCCAAGCATAAATATCACCGTTAGTTGTTTCAATCACTCGACCGGTATTATAATCTCCAGGTATGCTGTTAGGTATTTTATTAAATTTAAAAACCCACTCACCTATTGCATTTTTGAACTCACGGGAAAGTGTTACACCTTTTGAAGTTGCAATCCAAACTCGATCTTTGGAATCTTGATAAGCTTGATAAGTAATATTGCTTGATAATCCGTCTTTCTCTGTAACAGTTAGTAATTTTTTCCCGTCCCAAATATTCATCCCGACATTGTTTATTGCATAATAACCGGGCAAATCAGATATTGAAAAAGAAATCCAAACAATCCCGTTTTTATCGGCGTCAAGTTCAGGTATGAAAGCATTGGGTAATAAAAATCCGGCATTATCATCAAAAACCATATAACTTTTAGGATAGTAAAAACCGATTCCGTTAAATGTTCTGACTAATAATCCGGCATCTAAATTCATTAACGGAAACCCCGTGAAGGCATCTACCTTTTTTATCTTGTTTGATGAAATATCATAGAATTGATTTGCATTCATTGTCCCTTGAGGATTTTCAAAATCAGTAACATCAATACTTGCCATTTCAGGAAATAACCGCTGCTTAGGATAAAAACTGATTCCGAAATAGTAAAAATCATCTTTCTGTTTTGAAATATATGAATCAGCAAATTTGCTTATCTCGTTCATCAAACCCGATTTTATCCAACGATCGTCTTTTAATTCATAAATAATATTTTTACCGCCTAAAAATTTAATTGCGTCAGGACTATACAGGGAAGCATAAACTTTATCACGTCCCTGACTAAAGTAAACCCGCGCAATACCCCTGCTGTTTGGAGTATAATAATCTTCTAAACCTTGGAACTGATGAAATTGACCGCCATCATACATTAAGATACCGCTCTTCATTACTGCCATCTGATCACCTAAGTGAATTACTCCGTTGAAAGCTATCCATGTGTTCCCTTTATTATCAACAATAGAACGATAGAGGAAAGGATTTAAGCTGGCATTTACTAAATCAAATCCTTTTGACTTATCAATCCGTGTAAATTTATTATCCTTAAACAGGGCAATATATGCCTCTTCAAATGTTCTCGTATTTCTACCGGATGATGTAAAAATCAAATCACCATATGGAGTTTCAAATACACTTCTTGCGTTATGCAGAGGGAAAGTTGTAGAATCATAAACTGTAAATTGTCCATTTTCATACTTAGTTAAACCGCCATTAAATTTTTTGTCAATAAATGGAGTAGATGAACCAATCCAAATTCTGCTTTTACTATCTTTATAAACAAAATTAACTACCTGACCGTCCAATCCATTTATTCTATATCCATCATTTTTACTGAAGACTTTGAATTCACCATCTTTGAAGATGGCAAATTTTGAAGGAGAGGCAAAGTAAAGCACATTGTTTGTTGAGTCATAAAAAGTTGCCTGAGCACCCGGGAAGCCATACTTCTGTCCAACATCTTCAAATTGGTAACCATCAAATCTATTTGTGCCTTCAATTCCAGAAATCCAAATGTATCCATCTTTTGTTTGAACAATATCCGAAAAATCTGTAGTAGGCAAACCGTCCTTATTTGAATATTCAACAATCTCAGCGCCTGCTTCTGTTTTTATTTTTTGCTGAGCATAAAGATTTAATGATATTAATAGAATAATTATTGTGCTTATTAGCTTCATTTTTTCTCGCTATTTAATTTTAATTACTACAAATGTTACATCGTCATCGGGTTCCTTATCATTAACCCATAAGGAGCCTTCTTCTTTCAAATGATTAATAATTTGTTCCG
>CAZRMA010000082.1:0-11555 GCA_964600655.1 uncultured Ignavibacteriaceae bacterium | reverse complement strand
GATTCCTCATTTCGCCGCCAGTGGCGGCTTCATTCGGAATGACAATTTATTAATTAGTAAAGATTTTTTCTTCTAACTTATTGATGTTATTGTCTTCAATGAATTGAATTTGATAAGTAGGATTCAATTTATGAGGATTTACTTTGAAGGGTTTGGTCTCTGTGTCTATTAAATATAAGCTAATTTCATTTTTGTATTCACCTTTAAAACTTCCGCCGCTATTGATGAATCTAATATTTTTCCTATAATATTCATTTGATTCATGAAAATGCCCATGTAATACAATATCAATTTCGTGTTCGTTGAAGAGATTGAATAATCTTTTTTTACCGTTAAGCTTCATTGTTCTTTTTTCTATCTTTTGCCAAAGGACACCAGACTTTTCTTTATTTATTTTGATTTTATTGAAGTGATGGTGAATGAGAACAATTTTATTTTTTATAGTCTTATTATCACTTAGAATAACTTTTACTTCATTCAATTGTTTGTCGCTAACAATACCGTTTGAGGCAAATGGATTATTGAAATTTGAAAAGGGTGCAATTGAATTCATACCAAGCAATAAAGTATCATCAAGAATTTTAGCATAGGGAAAAATCTCACTGCCTAAATAGCTGCAGTTATCAAAACATTCTTTGTAAAATTTGTAAAAGTCATTAACCTTGGTATTATAATTAGTGTTCTTACATTTTGTATTAAAATTAAAAATATCTTCAGGAGTTTGTACACCGCCGAATATATCATGATTGCCAATTACGAGTGAAAGTCTATCACTTCTCAATATTCCAAACTCTTTGAATACAGTGCTGAGTACATTAAAATCATTATGGTCAGCATTGTCGGTTAAGTCGCCAGTAATTATAATGTGATCAACATGTGAACTGATTAAGTAATCCAGTGCATATTTTAAGCTGCTGAGATTATTATGCTTAAAAAATGTTGTGAAATGTAAATCCGAAATATGTCCAATGAGCATTTATTTTTCCATTTTTATTAGTACGCAAAATGTATTGTTTACTTATTACTAAATGTTTAATAAAAGATTACCAAAATGTTATCAAATTTGGAAATTTTGTGATTGGACTAAAAATTTAACTTTAAAATGTTTGACAATTATTTTTGAATTCCTCATTTTAAAATTGTCATTTATATAAATCATACCCATGGATCAAAAGATAAAAATTCAAAATTTTGATGAGTTAGTGAAGAAGAATTACCTATATCTCGAAGCTCTTCAGCGTTCCTATTCTAAAAATAAAAATCTGGATGATGTAGAGATAACTAAGGAGTTTAATAGCTTGTTGGATAAATTTTCCAAGAAACTTGAGACAGTAAATAATTCTAAAATAAGCTACTAGTTAAAATTACATTCAATAGCACTATTTATTAAAATAACTGCTCCACATATTTATTTAAAATAAAAGGGGAAATCTTTGTTTAATACTTTCGATATCTACTTGTGGCTAGTTAGCTAATACTAGTAAATCTAAAAACCAAAATACAAAACCAATTATAAACCAATTTTCAGCAATTCAATTTTACTTTCTTGCTTATAGAGAACATAAAATTCCAAAAATACTTCTGATCAGAGCAAACCAAAGTTCGTACATCTTTTTTCCTTTGCTGTTCTTAAATAAAAATTAGGATTCAGAGATTAAATAAAGGTTAACCTAATGTGATTAAATTATTAAGAAATTGAAATCATATAACCCACTTTTTTGTGTTACAGTTTTATTCTCATTAAAAAGAAAATCTGAATTAAATAAGGGAAATATTTTTAATTATGAAAGAAGTGAGTATGGAAACTGTTAATTTTTGTTGATTTCAAAACAATTAAATAAATTTTCGTGGAATGTTTTTTGTAAAATTTATGGCTATGAAATTTATTGTTTATTGCGATATAGCAATTATTTTTAGTAATTTTGACAAACAAAAAATATGGGTGCCCTATGGGGAAGCATAGCATAGTATTAGTAAAACAAGTCCCGGATACAGCAAATATTTCCGGACAGGTAATGAAAGAAGACGGCACTGTTAATAGGGCCAAACTGCCAGCCATTTTTAACCATGAAGATAGAACAGCATTAGAATTAGCTCTTCAAATAAAGGATAGAAAAGGCGGTAAAGTTACAGTAATTACCATGGGTCCTCCAAGAGCTTCTGATATTTTAAGAGAATGCTTATTCATGGGCGCAGATGAAGCTGTTTTAATTAGTGATAGAAAATTTGCCGGTGCTGACACACTTGCTACATCATATGTCCTTTCTGAGGCAATAAAAAAAATTGGTGCGTACGATTTCATCTTTGCCGGAAGACAAGCAATCGATGGGGATACGGCTCAAGTTGGACCGCAGACGGCAGAAAAATTAAACATTCCTCAAATAACTTATGCTGAAGAAATTTTAGAGATCACAGATTCAACTGTAAAAATTAGGAAAAAAATTGATGGCGGATATGAAATTCTTGAATCCAAACTCCCTGTTCTAATTACGGTGCTTAAAGATTCAAGTTTCCCGAGGCCATTCAAAGCCAAAAGAATTATGGCTTATAAAAACGCTAAGACTTTGATGGAACTTGAGAAATTAACTGAAGGTAATTCTCTTCTATATATAGATCAGTTGAAAGAAGAATATATTTCAAAAAATCTTTACATAAGTACATTAACAATGGATGACCTTAAACTTGATGCGGAAAGATGTGGTGTGCAAGGGTCACCGACTAAAGTGCATAAAGTTGAATCAGTAGTGCTGGCAGGCGGTAATCACGAAACTGTTGAACCTACGAAAACTGGAATAGAAAATTTAATTGAAAAATTATTAGAAGATCACATTTTAGGGTAAATACATATGGGGAATAACAATAAAGACGTTTGGGTATTTGTTGAACAAAGAAACGGCAAGCCTGCTGATGTAAGTTTTGAGCTTTTATCTAAAGGAAGAAAATTAGCCTCAAGCTTGAACGGAAAATTAAAATCAGTAGTGATTGGCAGTAACGTCAAATCAATTGCCGAAGAAACATTTAAATATGGTGCTGATGAATCGTTTGTTATAGACCATAAGGATCTCGATCATTATTTAACAATGCCTTACAGCCGCATATTAATTGAGCTAATTGAAACTTATAAACCTAAAATCCTATTATTTGGCGCTACAATTATTGGAAGAGATTTAGCTCCAAGAGTGGCATCTCACACGAAAAGCGGTTTAACTGCTGATTGTACCAATCTTGAAATTTCAAAAGTAACATATCTTAAGAAAGAATACCCAGATTTGCTCCTTCAAATAAGGCCTGCATTTGGCGGAAATATTATAGCTACTATTATATCTCCCAATATTGAAGTCCAGATGGCTACTGTGCGTGAAGGTGTAATGCGGATGGAACCTCTCGAAAAATCTGTAAAGGGAAAAATAACAGAAGTACCTTATATTAAAAATAATTTTGACGAAGTTATAAAAATAATAGAACAGCATCGACAGGAGAATAAAGTTAATCTTAAAGCAGCACCTATTATTGTTGCGGGTGGTTATGGAATGGGCTCTCTGGATAACTTTCAACTTATACATGAACTTGCAGCCGCAATTGGCGGAGAAGTTGCAGGTTCGAGGGCTGCTGTTGATGCTGGTTTTGTTCCTCCTGAAAGACAAGTTGGACAGACTGGCGTCACTGTAAGGCCGAAACTTTATATCGCTTGCGGTATTTCCGGGGCAATTCAGCATAGAGCTGGCATGCAGGAGTCGAACAAAATCATTGCTATAAATACAGACCCAGAAGCTCCAATATTCGGAGTCGCTCATTATGGTATAGTTGGCGATGCTGCTCAGATAATTCCAATGTTTATTAATGTTTTTAAACACAAGTTGAGATAATGATATGCCAAATTATTTTTTAGATAATTCGGATTTAGTTTATCAATTCGAAAAAATTGATCTTAAAAAAGTTGTAGAATTGACTGAACACAATTATATAGATGCCGAAAAGTTTCCTCATGCTCCTGTAAACTACGAAGATGCTAAAGAAAATTATAGAAGGGTATTAGAAGTTGTTGGAGATATTGCCGCAAATTTTATTGCTCCCCGTGCAGCACAAATCGACGAAGAGGGTGCAATCTTCAATAATGGGAAAGTTGAATATGCCAAAGGAACAAAAGAAGCTTTGGACATGCTTTCCAAATCTGAAATGATGGGTATGATTTTACCAAGGGAATATGGCGGTTTGAATTTCCCAACATCAATTTATATGATGGCTGTTGAATTAATCTCAAGAGCCGAAGCCTCACTAATGAATATTTTTGGTTTACAGGATATTGCAAAAACTATTGCACAATTTGCAAATGAAATTCAAAAGGAAGAATTTCTTCCCAAATTTTCTACCGGCGAATATACCGGGGCAATGGCTTTAACGGAACCTGATGCTGGATCAGATCTTCAAGCTGTTAAATTAAATGCTTCGCAGGATGAAAAAGGAAATTGGTTTTTACGCGGAGTGAAAAGATTTATAACAAACGGAAATGGTGAAGTTCTTTTAGTTTTGGCAAGAACCGAACCTGGAACTAAAGATGCCCGCGGTTTAAGCATGTTTGTTTGTTACGGAGATGACACTGTTAAAGTAAGAAGAATAGAACATAAGCTCGGCATTCATGGTTCTCCAACTTGCGAACTTCAATTTAATGATACCCCTGCTCAATTAATTGGAACAAGAAGGTTTGGATTATTAAAATATGTCATTTATTTAATGAACAGGGCACGAGTTGGAATTGGAGCACAATCACTTGGTATTGCCCAGCAAGCTTATGAAGAAGCGCTAAAATATGCAAAGGCAAGAGAACAATTTGGCAAACCAATTTATAACCTTCCTGTTATCGCAAATATGCTAATTGATATGAGAGTTACAATTGAAGCTTACAGATCTTTATTTTATGCAACTTCTGTATGGCTGGATAAAAAGGAAAAGTTTGATGATCTTGTTGAAGAATTAAAAGCAGAAAAGAAATCATTCGTAGAAGCCAATGAGCAATTGAAAGAAGCAAATAAAGTTGTTGCATTGTTAACGCCAATTACAAAATATCTTTTAAGTGAAGCCGCCAATAAAATAACTTATGATGCATTACAAATTCACGGCGGCACTGGTTATATGAAAGAATTTATGGTTGAACGCTTAGTTCGTGATGCTAGAATTACAAATATTTATGAAGGCACTTCGCAGATGCAGATCGTTGCTGCATCAGGCGGAGTAATAAATGATATTCTTGCTGAATATTTTAGTGCCTGTGAAAAGAAGGAGTATAAAGGAAGTTTAGTGCGATTGCTTGATAACTTAAAAGAAATTAGAGAATTATTTTTAGACAGCTTAAAATATGTAAAGGATAAAAAAGATAATGCATTTCAAGAAGTTGCATCAAAAGATTTAGTAGAAATGTATTCTTACCTTTATATTGGCTACCTTTTATTGAATGAAGCCAACGAAAATCAGCGTAGAATATTTACTGCGAAGAGATTTATAATTGACTCACTGTCGAAAGCCAAGAAAAATGCGGAAGCCATTAAATCTGAATTGTACTCGGATATACTTCATGCAGATTCAATTTTAATAAATTAATAGGAGAGCTAAAATGGATAAATGTTCAGTCATATACAGATTGTTTGATGATCATGAAGAAAAACACTACGTAAACAGCAATTTAGATCATCACAAGTTAGAAGAGATTGTTGATGAATATAAAAAGGAAAAAGAGAAAGTTTACGCCAAAGAATTCATCAATTTTCTTTTAAAATTTGATCCTGAAGCTCATGAAGTAGAAGTAAAGGATTTTTATTTTTAATAAAGTTAATGGAACGGATTTTAATAAATATTATTCTTAATTAAGAATAATATTATTATAATCATTCTTTGATTGCAGTAATTCTTGGACCAGTTCGACTATCTCTTTTTTCATAAATGGTTTCGACATATAGTGACTGCATCCTTCTTCTAGCAGCTTTTCTTTATCTCCATACATTGCATAACCTGTTAAGGCAACAATAGGTATATTTTTATAACCTTCTTTCTTTCTGATTTGTTTTGTTACTTCAATACCATTCAAACCTTTGCCTAAATTTATATCCATTAAAATCAAATCATATTTTTTTTGAGATGTCATAAATAATGCTGTTTTACCGTCCGGCGCATAATCAATTTTACAGATTTTTTTCAAATAAAGCATAATAACTTCTTTATTAGTTTCATTGTCTTCAACTAATAAAATCTCAGTCGACAGGTTTCCAGGAGTGCATTCCTTTTTCTTTGTAGTTTCAACTTGTGTAAAAATTTCTAATTTACCATTACCATTACCATTACCATTACTATTCTCTGAAGCTAAAGGAATAAGTACTGTAAAAGTGGAACCAATTGCAGGCAGACTTTCAACTATTATTTCACCATTCAAACGTTGAATAATTTTTTGAGCAATAGCTAATCCTAAGCCATTGCCTTCAAATTTTCTAGAAGTCCCTTCACTTACTTGTCTAAACTCTTCAAAAATTAATTTTTGCTGTTCTACGGAAATGCCTATACCTGAATCAGAGATAGATATAATTCCCCATTCTTTACCATAATAAGGCATACGAGCAACTTTTATTTTTACTCCACCTTTATAAGTAAATTTAATGGCATTATCAGTTATATTGCTTAGGGCATGATGTAAAAGTTTTTTGTCAGCTAACACAAATATATCTCCCTCGCTCTGTGAAACTTCAAAGCTAAGTTTCTTCTCCGTGGCTTGGGCTTTAAAATTACTAATAAGAAAGTCTTTACAGTCTGATATATTATATTCAGCAATTTGTAAACTAGAACGTGTTGATTCCAATTGAGAGTATTCTAAAATTGATTCCAATGTATGTAAAAGTCGTTTACCTGATGTGATAAGTAGCCCAGCTAATTCTTGATGTTCAACATTCGATAATTCGTCTTTAAGAATTTGTGCAAACCCTAAAATACCCACCATGGGAGTTCGAAGCTCATGGCTCATGTTTCCTAAGAAAACAGATTTTAACCTGTTTGATTCTTCTGCTATTTCTTTAGCTTTAATTATTTCAGTTTCATGATTTTTTTGATCGCTAATATCCTGTTTGATTATCAGGAAGTTTATAATTTCATTTTGAGTATTGCGTATTGGCGATACAGTCACAAATTCCCAATAAGATTGGCCATTTTTCTTGTAACTTAAATATTCGCCTTTAAATTCCTTTCCATATTTTACAGCTTTTGTTATATCATGATTGTCATCTGGTTGGTTGGTCGATGAATGAAATGAACAGGGCCGTCTATCAGCTATTTCTTTAAAACTATAGCCTGACATTTCTAAAAATTTTGGGTTTGAGTACACAATCTGGCCCATAGGGTTTGTTATCAATACTGCTGCAGGGCTTTGATCAACTGCATAAGACAATCTGCGTATTTTCTCTTCGGCAGATTTTTGAGTAGTTATATCACGAGTAGTTGCTATAATTATATTTTGCTCTAAAAGTGAAACGAACGATAATGAAATATTTTTTACCGCATGGCTGGGAGGATGTATAATCACATCATCACATTTTGCGCTGAATGACTTTGAGGCTGATAACTTGCGTAAAATTTTAAATATGATTTTCTTTCTTTCATTTTGATTTGGAATAACAAGATTAAACAATTCTTTAGTTGTATTGATATTTTGATTAGTAAAGCCAATTATCTCTTTAAACCAATCGTTTGTGTAGATTATTTTGCCGCTGCCTATTTCATGTACACTCAAACCAATAGGAATATTTCCTAAAACTGTCTCAATAAATTTGTTACGTTCGTTAAGTTCTTTTTCTGCCAATTTCTTCTCAGTTATATCTCTTGAAATAACGTCATATCCAATTATTTTATCATTCTCAAATATTAAAGTGTTATTCTGTGCAAACCATTTTACTTTACCTTTTTTTGTTTTAAAAGGATACTCCATATAAGTATTCTTTTGCTTAGTTAAATATTGACGAATTAATATTTGCACACAGATTTTACGGTGAGAAGGTAAGATTAATTTTTCAAAAGCTGTTTCTTTCAATTCTTCCAGGCTGTATTCAGAAATTTTTAAGCCAGCCGAGTTAACAAATAAAAAATGACCATTTACGTCCATAGAAAAAATTATATCGGATACATTTTCTATTACTTTCCTATATTTCATTTCAGACTCAACCACATCAAGCGCTGATAGATATTTATCAGTTATATCATGGAAAATTAATACAATACCGCTTATTAACTTCTTCTCATCTAGAAGAGTTGATATTTTAAATTCAACAATTTTTGTTTTGTTTGATTTTGTAGTAATGTTTATTTGAGAAGGGAAGTCAGTAAAGGTTTTGTTGTTCAATATAATTTCTACGCCCTGTTTAATTACCTTAGCAGCACTTTCGTCTTCTATCCGGAAAACATCAAAAATATTTTTCCCTATGGTTTCATTTTTCGAAAAGTCTGTTAAATTTTCGAAAGATTGATTTGCAAAATTAATTATGCCTGATTTATCAGTGGCAAATACTGCATCTTCTATACTAGATAAAATTATAGATAGTTTTTTTTCATTTTCTCTAAGTTTGATTTCCATTTTATATTTATAAGCTGCAATTTCAATAGTGGTATGTAATTCTTTTTCTTCAAATGGTTTAACGATGTAACCATAGGGTTCAACTAATTTTGCACGCTCTAAAGTCTTGTTATCAGTAAAGGCCGTTAAAAATATTATTGGAATATCTCGAAGTTTTTTTATTTTTTCAGCAGTTTCAACACCATCAATATCACCTTTAATATTTATGTCCATTAAAATCAAATCCGGCTCCAATTCAATTGATCTTTGAATCGCATCATTTCCGGTATTAACTGTATCTAACACTAAATAGCCTAAATCGCTTAGTCTGCTCTGCAATTCCATTGCTACTATATGTTCATCTTCGACGATTAATATTTTTATCATATAAAAATCATATTATTTATTTGAAATTAATGGCAAATAGAAAGTAAATGAAGAACCTTTTCCAACTCCCGATTCAACTATTAATTTTCCCTTATTTATTTCAATAAATTCCTTACAAAGTAATAAACCTAATCCCGAACCTTCTTCATTCTGTGTGCCATGTGTTGAAATATTTTGATCAATTTTAAATAGTTTACTTTTAACTGAATCTGGCATTCCAATACCGTTGTCTTGAACTTTTATTACTGCAAATTCAGATTCAATAAAGGCACTAATATTTATTTTTCCGCCAATGTTTGTGAATTTTATAGCATTTGAAATTAAATTTCTCAAAATGGTTTCCATCATATTAATATCGGCATAAACCATTAAATCTTGGGGTAATTCAGTGTGGAGATTTATATTTTTATTAGAAGCGTTAGCAGTGTAAAGATCCACCATTTTATGAATTATATTTTCGATTTTAATTTCTTCAGGATTATAATTAAATCTGCCGGTCTTTATCCTTGACCATTGAAGCAGATTTTCTAATAAATTAAAAGTTGATTTTGCGGCTTTAAACATATTATTTGAAATTACCATTAATTCATCTTTAGGAATATCGGCTATTTCAGTTGCTAGAAATTCACTAAGGCCCAATAGCGTAGTGAAGGGGCCTCTTAAATCATGTGCAATAATTGAGAAAAATTTATCTTTACTTACATTTAATGCTTTTAATTCTTCCTGCGATATTTTTATTTTAGTTATATCTCTAATAATAATTATAAATTCATTTTGTTCGTTGTTAATGACTCTAATTTCCTTGTAACTAATATCTTTTTCTTTAATAAATTTGTATTCAAATATTTGTATTTGGTCTGATTCAAATGCTTTCTTCGAATAAAATAGAATCTTTTCTGCCAAACCATTCTCAATAATGTTATAAATCTTTTTCCCTATCAATTTATCAGAAGTTGAAATAAAATCTTCCGTATCTTGTGTATGGTAATCCAATAGAACTCCGCGTCTATCAAACCTTAAAACAATTTCAGGAATAGCTTTAAGCAAAGTTTTGATTCTTTCTTCACTTTGACGCAGAGCTATTTCAGTATGTTTTAGAAGTGTAATATCCGAAGCAACTGATAGTACTAATTTCTCATTTCCTTCCTGGCTATCCATTGCTCTTTTAAATGTTTGGAGAAGGTGAACTTTACCGGTAAAATCTATCAATCTTTCTTCAGGAATAAATTTTTCCTTTAATGAATTTATAACTTCAAGATCAATTTCTCTTTGCGTGCTAACTTCTTCTTCATTAAAAAATTCAGAGTCGTATTTACCTTGGATATTTTCAGTGGCAACACCCAATGCGTCTGCTATGGCTTTATTAGTTAATTCAAATTTTCCTTTGGAATTTTTAACACTAATAAAATTTGGGTCTGTGTCAATAATATTTCTAAGAAAAATTTTTTGTTTCTCTATCATCCTTTCCGATTTTATTTTTTCGCTAATATCACGAAAAACCAGTACAACGCCTTCAGGAAATATTGAATTATAATTAATTGGTGCTGCACTAAAATCTATGTTGAACTCTTTTCCATCTCTAGATATTAAAACATGATTTGATGCCCCGATTATGGAATTATTTTTAAGTGACATCAAAACAGGGTTTTCAAGAATATGAGAATTGTTCTCTATTTTAATTACGAACACATCGTTTATATTTTTGCCAAATGCTTCATCGTACTCCCAACCAGTTATTTTTTGTGCAATAGGGTTAATCAGTTTTATAAAACCATCAAGGTCAGTGGCAATTAAAGCATCCCCAATACTTTTTAATGTAGAAGAAAGCCAATGTTCACTTTCTCTTAATTTCTTTTCCATAGAATGTTTATACAGTGCCATTTCGATTGTGCTGTACAATTCTCTTTCTTCAAACGGTTTAATAATATAACCAAATGGCTCGGTTAATTTTGCTCTTTGTAAAGTATCATTGTCGGTAGGTGCTGTAAGGTAAACTATGGGGATATCTAATTCTTTTTTAATTATTGCTGCAGCATCTATTCCATCCATTTCTCCTTTTAATCGAATATCTATCATAGTGAGGTCAGGGTAATGCTTTTCTGCCTTCTCTATGGCTTCTACGGCAGAAGAGGCTGTATCAACAACATTATAACCCATCTCAAACAACTTGTCTTTTAATTCAAGCATTATAATATTATTGTCTTCGACAATTAAAATATTAGAATTATTCATTTTAAATATTCCCCTTAGGGTTTGACATCTCTGAATATTATTTTTGTCATTGTACCATTTGTAAATTCTGTTTCTTTTTTCCCATCTAGTTGCTTAATTAAAGTTTCCACTAGCTGCAATCCAAGAGATTGAGATTTATTAAAATCAAAATCTTCCGGCATTCCTACTCCATTATCGGATATTTGTAAAATAAGTTCATTATTTTGATCTTTAGTAAAATCAATTTTGATTTCGCATTCTACTGGATGGTCTTCCGGATCCGGGAAAGCATATTTGAGTGAGTTTGATATCAATTAGTTAATAATAAGTCCACAATGTACAGCCATATCAATATTAATGAAGATATCGTTAATAT
>CAZRMA010000081.1:0-11666 GCA_964600655.1 uncultured Ignavibacteriaceae bacterium | reverse complement strand
ATTCCAATATTATATATGCAGCAACAAAGTATGATTTATATGAAATAACGGCGGACACAATTAAATCAATAAAACATCTTCCTATAAATCCGGATGTTTTTTCTTGGTCCCCACTTAAAATTGGAAACAAGTGGGTTTATTATTACACACTTTCTGGGGATACTATACCAGAAAGTGGTATTTATACAGAAACTATAATTGGAGATACTACTGTAAATAATGAACATTATTTTATTTCTGAGTATACTCTCCAATTTGCTAATTCATCCGAAAAAGCTGGGTTAGATTATTACCTATATCTTGATTCATTATCAGCGAAAATTTACGATGTATATTTGGGAAGTGATTCTGTTTCAAAGCATTTATATTTAGATCTTTCTGCAGAAGTTGGTGATACTATTGACACCGAATTAGATTTATATTTAAAAGAACAGACTCAATTTAACGAATGGAACCTAATAAGCACCCAGAGGAATTATATCGGTACCAGAGGCTCAGTAAGTTATGATTTGTCTTTTGTTAAGGGAATTGGCAAATATTATTTACGTGCGTGGGAATTAGTTGGGAGTGAAGAAATATTAAAAGGCTGCTATATTAATAACACATTATACGGTGATACATCTACAGTTATTGTCAGTGTAAAAGATAAAGAAAATTATTTGCCAACAAAATTTTCATTATCACAAAACTACCCAAACCCATTTAACCCAACCACAAAAATAAAATATACTATACCATTCGTAGAGACGCACCTGCCTGCCGATAGGCAAGGTCGTGATGCGTCTGTACAACTTAAAGTTTATGATATACTTGGAAATGAAATTGCAACTCTCGTTAATAAAGAACAATCTCCCGGAGAATATGAAGTTGAATTTGATGCAGCTAAATACAACCTCTCAAGTGGTATTTATTTTTATCAGTTAAAAACAGATAATTTTTTGATAACCAAAAAACTAATTTTACTTAAATGAATATTTTTAATATTAAATCAAATTGCCTTTTTTGTCTTTTTATTGCAAAAGTTTATTTGATTGTAATATCCTTATTTTTATTAAATACTAATATTTATTCTCAATCTAATTGGAAAGAAATAAATTCTCCAGGGGGAGGTAATATTAATAATCTATTTAAAGTAAACGATTCAATATATATTGCTGGTGTACAAAATGGTTCACTTTATCGATCATCAAATTCTGGAAAAACGTGGTTAAAAGTACATCAAGGGAATAATGTTTATGGAAATCCTGGGGTAAGAAGTCTTGTATTCAACTCAACTAAAGATGTAATTGCTAGTACATATGCAGATTACCCAAATGGAATATTAAAGAGTACTGATATGGGAATGACATGGACAAATATTGGTTATGGAGGTGGTGAACATATGGTTAATACTTCATCTGGAATTATGTTTGCAAATGATAACGTAGTTCAAAATTATAGCTATACTATTTCTTTTGACTCAGGTACAACTTGGAACGAGGTGACAGTTCCTTGGGTTCCAGGTACGAATCATCTATATAGTATGGTTTCTAGAACCGATACAATTTTTCTTGGATTTAAGGATTCCATTTTGTATACAATTGATTTTGGAAAATCATGGAAAAAATTAGGAAACTCATTCCCAGCCTCGGGAATATTTACATTACTTTTTATGACAAGTGAAGATATATACGTTGGCACTACAAACGGAATTTATTATACTTCTAATGCAGGAGATACCTGGACTTTAAAAAGCAACGGTCTACCTACTGGGTATACGAAAATTAAAAATATGTATTTAAATTCTGATACAATCTATGCATCAGGGAATGGAGGATTGTTTTATTCCATAACCAAAGGAGATGAGTGGATACAATATAATAATTATTCGTATACCATAAGTATAAATGCCTTAATATTTACACATAACTCTATTCTTGCTGCTACAAGAAGTGGTGTATTTAAAATTCTTTTTGATAAATGGGATAATTATTCTAAAGGTATAACAGAATATTCTCCAAAATCGATTTTAATAAATTCTTCTCCTTTTCAAATTATTTATAGCACAAATGCAGGAATATTTAAATCTACAGATAACTCAGAAAATTGGAATGATGTTGAACGAGAGGCTTTGTTTGAGGGTGGAGATATTGTAGAAAAAGATAGCCTTTGTATTGTACATTCAATAAAGGATAATAACTTTTACAAGTCTTCAAATTATGGTAAGAATTGGGAATTGACTGGTAATATTGATGCTGAAACTGAATTAAAATTTTCTAAAGAAAATGACTTAATATATGCGGGCTTCTATAAATCACATTGGCCAAACCCTCCTACCTTTGGATTTCACTATTCCACTGATTTTGGCTTAACTTGGGAAAGCAGTAATGGGGCGGTAAATATCGATAATTTTTCGAACATAACTGTTTTACGAGGAGACACTATATATGCTTCGGTATTTAATCTATTTAATGAAACCCAATGTGGGATTTACATGACATATAACAAAGGCCAAACTTGGATGGAAACAAATTATGGTTTAAATAACAAAGCAATTACTTCCTTGGCTTTAGATAATGAAAATAATTTATATTGTTCTAATAACGAAGGAGTTTCAAAATTAAATAAAAATGATTTTAAATGGAATATTTTTTCAGATAGTTCCAGCAACAGTGCTACTTTAATAAAGTTTGATAAACAAAATAATATTACAATACTTAAAAACGGGAAATTATATTCCTCTGTTACCGGAAAAAGCTGGGAGCTAACTTCTTCAAATATAAACTCTCATTTGGAATATTTTGAAATTGATAGTTTAGGTTACTATTATGTTGCAGATACAAGCGGTAGATTATTTAAAACTTTAACACCTCATATTATAAATGAGATACCTTCAATTCCAACGCTTATCTCACCACAGAATGAACAGATTATAAATAGTGATTCTGTAGAATTGTCTTGGAGAGTATCTTTCCCATTAACTCGATCCTACTTTTTAAGTATATCAGATGACTCATTATTTAAGAATACGATCGATACAACTATAATAGATTCTTCAATTATTCTTAGAAACTTAGTCCTCAATAAAAAATACTTTTGGAAAGTAAAAGCGCAGAACGAAATTGGATGGAGCAATTTTAGTAAAGTTAGAAATTTTAATTTTTTAATAACGGCTATAAAAGATAAGAATAAAAAGTCTTTAATTTTTAAACTTTCTCAAAACTATCCAAACCCATTTAACCCAACCACAAAAATAAAATATACGATTCCAACATCCGAAAATCCCCTCTTGGGAGGGGCAAGGGGTGGGTTGGTTACATTGAAGATATACGACATACTTGGAAATGAAATTGCAACTCTCGTAGATAAAGAACAATCTACCGGCGAGTATGAAGTAGAGTTTGACGGAAACGGATTGTCAAGCGGAATTTATTTTTATCAATTGAAAAACGAAGGTTTTATTAGTACTAAAAAAATGATATTATTGAAGTAGAATTTATTTAAGGTATGAATGTTAAAGAAAATATTTTTAGTTCTTTCTGTTTTATTATTGGCAGGCTGGGGGAGAACCGGGCATTTAATTATTAACAAAAACGCGGTTAAATTTTTCCCGGTCGAATTTAATTTTGATTGGATGCAGCAGCTCGGTGATCATGCTTCTGATGCAGATAATAGAAAAGGCTCCGATCCTACTGAAGGTCCAAAACACTATATTGATATAGACAGTTATCAAAGTTTTGTTGATAGTAATTTTATAATTCAAGATTATGATTCAATTGTTTCAGTATTTGGTTTAAGTCATGTTATTGATATTGGTACTCTGCCCTGGACAATTATTGTAACTACCGATTCACTGCAAGCTGCTTTTGAAAGAGAAGATTATAGTAGAGCTGTTTTATTAGCTGCTGATCTCGGGCATTATGTAGGCGATGCACACATGCCTCTTCATATCACAAAAAATTATAACGGACAGCTATCAGGACAAAATGGGGTTCATTCCAGATACGAATCTTCAATGATCGATAAATATTCATCACAAATTTCTTACACTGCAGATTCGATTTCTTATATTGATGATATAAGTGATTATGTATTTAATATGATTTACAACAATTATAAATATGTCGATTCTGTTTTAAGTGCTGATAAAGCTGCTAAAACATTTGCCGGCAACACAAACAGCGATCAATATTATCAGAAGCTTTGGGAACTATCAGGAAATTTTACGACCAATTTATTTCATCATGCTTCAAAAGCATTAGCCGAATTAATTATAACAGCGTGGATAAATGCCGGCAAGCCTAATTCGTTAACAGATGTTAGTGATTTTTTACAAAGTGTAAATTCTTTTCAATTATATCAAAATTATCCAAATCCATTTAATCCTTCAACAAAAATAAGATATAGAATCCCCATTAGTCCGCCTTTAGTAAAGAGGGAAAGCGAAGCTGGGGGATTCGTGACTTTAAAAGTTTACGGCTTGGCTGGGAAGGAAGTTGCAACACTTGTAAATGAATATAAATCTCCAGGAACCTATGAAGTTGAGTTCAATTTTGCAGAGACGCATGGCTATGCGTTTCTATCGAGCGGGATTTACTTTTATCAGTTAAAAGTTGGAAACTATATTAAAACTAAGAAGATGGTCTTGTTAAAATAATTCATCTTTAAAATTAAAATGCCGGAAAAATTCCGGCATTAATTATTATCTAACTATAAACAAACCTATTTTTTACAATCTTTCAACTATGTATGTATTCTTAACTTTTTCTGATCTTGAACCTTTTTGCTTACCTTTGGGAGAATTCATTTCCATCGAAAATTCAACATTCATTTCCGTATATGTTTTAGCTTTTTGCATAAGCCCGTCGTTAATGTTAAAATAAATTTTACCGCTTCCTACAGCTGTGGGCTTTTTGAAAGTATAATCAACTCCTCTTTCTGTTGCAGTTGTTTTCCCGGTTACTTTTGAATTCATCCCCGCATCTATTACGGCTAATTTACTGTCATTTAATTTTTCCAAGTTAATAATTTTATATGTGTTTGTATTATTCAGTGTGAAAATCATAAACGGCATCGGCTGCTGTACAACAGACCATGTAGAGTCTTTCCCAACAGGATGATCAGGAAATTTTCGGATGAGTTGAGTAACTAAAGGCTTTAGTGCTCCCTCAGACATATCTTTTCTTAATCCTTCTTTTTCTGCTGAAGAAACTGAATCCGCGTAACCTTTTATGGTTAAAAATTTGTTAACAATTTTATCAACTCTAAATATTTCTAAAACTTCACCATACTTGTTTACTCTTATACCAAAAGGATTATCAATCAACGAAGCGTATTGTGCATATCGATTTTGAGAAGCAGAATCCATTGAAGTTCCGGATTCATAATTAAATTTTTGTCCATTTGCATCAGCATCTAATTTTACAGAAGTAACGCTGCAGCTTAGTTCAGTTACACTGTCGGAGTCTATTTCTTTCGGTTCAAAGCTTATTAAATACGTAATATTTTGATTTACATTTTGGTTAAGCACTGTATCCATTGTATGGATGATTTGATTGTCTTCTGAAATTGCGGTCATTCTGTAGTTGTATGTTTTACCTTTTTCGAATTTATATTTCATCAAGAATGAACCATTTACATTTTCAACCGGGGTTGTTTTTATATCGCTTGAATCAAATTCATATTTATTTTTTGTAATCTCAGTTGTTGGTTTTTCTTCTTCTTTTTTCTGTCCGCAGCCAAAGAATATTATTGCGGATATAAATAACACGAATATTTTTTTCATCTAACTTTCCTTTTAATAAAGTAAATATTTTTTTCTTATTTGTTTGAAGTTATTTAACTCATCCTGCCAGTATGAAATAATATCATCAGCTGATTTACCTGTATTTATCATTTCTCTGATGTTTTTATCTCCCGAAAGCCTGTCAATTGAGGATTCTTTTAATTTGAAATCGTTGGGGAATGCTTTTTTTAATGAGCATAACAACCTTATACCAAATTCAACAGATTTGAATTTCTGCCTATCACTGATTTCAATTTTAATTCCATAACATTTTTCATCTTTATATTTGGGTGATGTCGACATTTCCGGAATTGATTTGGGAGTAAATTCTATTTCATCAAGCTTTACTCCTAATTCATCTTCGTTTTGAAGTTCACTTATCAATTTTTTTGAATTAATATATGGTGCTCCAATTGTTAAGAATGGATGATATGTGCCGCGGCCTTCGGAAGCATTAGTTCCTTCAATTAAGCACATGCCGGGGTAAACAATTGCAGTATTTATATCAGGAATATTTGGAGATGGCCTTACCCAAATATTATTATAGTCATCATAGTAAGAATCTCTTTTCCAATTCTTCATTTCAATCACGGTTAAATTTGGCTTGAGATCTTTCCCTATTAATTTTTCGCCGGCAAAATATTTTGCTAATTCTCCGGTTGTCATTCCATAAGCAATTGGAATTGGAGCAATGCCTACAAATGAAGCTTGCTCTTCCTTTCTTATCGGGCCATCAACATATACTCCATTAATGGGATCCGGCCTATCTAATACGATGACCGGAATATTGTTCTCTGCACCCGACTTAATCGTATAAAATAATGTTGAAATGTAAGTATAAAAGCGTGCGCCCACATCTTGTATATCAAATAACAAAACATCGACATTTTTTAACATTTCTTTGCTTGGCTGTTTGTTTTTCCCGTATAATGAATAAACAGGCAAACCTGTTTTGGAATCGGTATTATCGTTAACTTTTTCTCCAGCCGGGGCTTTACCTCTAATCCCGTGTTCCGGGCCAAATAAAGCAGTTACATTGAATCTTTTATCTTCAAAAAGAGTATCTACTAAATGGACGCCGTTGGATAGTAGTGCGGATGGATTTGTGACAATCCCAATTCTCTTTCCTTCAATTAAATTTGAATACTCGGAAAGTAGTCTATCGGCGCCAAAAACGATTTCATTATTCGGATTAACTTTTTGAGCCGATGTTAATGATGTTAAAATAAATAACACTAAAAATATTTTTACTAACTTAGACATCAATTGACCTTTGTTTAATAAAAAATAAAAGGGAATGACAATCATAAAAATTATCATTCCCGAAGTAGTAAAATGAATTAAAAATTAATTGTTATAATTTTCAAGTAATTCTTTTCGTGAAAAGAAATGAGAGATTTCAAGTTTTGCATTTTCATCTGAATCAGATCCATGAATAATATTTCTCTCAACATTTTCTGCATAAAGTTTTCTTATCGTTCCAGCTTCTGCTTTTGCCGGGTCTGTCGCGCCGATTAATTTTCTAAAATCTGCAACTGCATTTTCTTTTTCCAAAGCGATAGGCACGCATGGACCGGAAGTCATATATTTTAATAAGTCATTAAAGAAGGGGCGTTCTTTATGGACTTCATAAAAACCGCCGGCAGATTCTTTCGTCAGTCTTGTCATCTTTATTGCTTTAATTTTAAATCCGGCTTCATTTATTTTTGTAATAATTTGACCGATTAAATTTTTTTCAACACCATCTGGTTTGATGATTGCAAGTGTTCTATTGTTCAAACTTATTTTCTCCTTATTGAACTATTTATTTTTTCTTTTTAACTGTACTTTTTTTCTTATTGGTTTTCAAAACTTTTTTAGTCGGCTTGGCGATTGTCTTTTTTTTCTTTAGTGATTCCAAAGCCTTTATCATTGTTGAACCGATTTCAGCAGGGCTTTCAATAACATTTATTCCTGCTTTTTTCATAACCTTCATTTTCTCATCGGCAGTTCCTTTTCCGCCTGAAATAATTGCCCCGGCATGTCCCATTCTTCTTCCGGGAGGGGCGGTTCTTCCGGCAATAAAACCAACGACAGGTTTTCTAACATTCTTCTTGATAAATTCCGCAGCTTCTTCTTCTGCAGAACCGCCGATTTCACCAATCATTACTATTCCATCAGTATCCGGGTCTTCGTTAAACATTTTAATAATTTTTGTGAACTGGGAACCGATGATGGGATCGCCGCCAATTCCTACGCAAGTGGTTTGTCCAAGTTTAACATCAGTTAATTGTTTAACTGCTTCATAAGTTAAAGTGCCGCTGCGTGATATAACACCAATGTTACCTTTTTTATGAATGAAGCCAGGCATAATTCCAATTTTTGCTTTGCCGGGCGATATAACTCCCGGGCAATTGGGCCCAACCAAAACAACATCAAGATATTTAATTACGTTAAAAACTTTTAACATATCGTTTGCCGGAATGCCTTCTGTAATGCAGACAATCAGCTTCACTCCAGCATTGGCTGCTTCTAAAATTGCATCGGCAGCAAAAGCCGGGGGGACAAAAATTGCGGAGGCGTTAGCTTTCTGCTCTTTTACAGCTTCATCAACTGTGTTATAAATCGGCACTCCGTTAAAATCAATTCCACCTTTACCAGGAGTAACACCGGCAACTACTTTGGTTCCATATTCAATCATTTGCTGTGTATGGAAAGAACCTTCTCCACCCGTTATCCCTTGAACTACAAGACGAGTTTTATTATCAACTAAAATGCTCATAAATGATAATCCTAAGTATTCTTTTTAAAAATTATTGCATCAAAGATAAGAATTTTATGAGAGAAAAGTGAAAGAAGAAAGGTCAAAAATCAAATGTCAACAGTCAATAACATTCGCATAGCGGGGATGATATTCTAATATATTTCTATTATTTATTATTAAAACCATTTTTACATAATCTTTTGTAACTTTTGATATAACAAATACAGAATTAAAGCATGGAGTTCTAATGAAATATACAAATCTCGGAAAACGAGGGCCTGAAGTTACTACTGTTGGATTTGGAGCATGGGGAATTAGCGGACGTGATTGGGGTACTACGGATGACACACAATCAATTAATGCAATTCATACAGCTTTAGACAATGGAATAAATTTTATTGATACAGCTGACACATATGGTTTTGGGCATTCTGAAGAATTAATTGCGAAGGCATTAAAAGAAAGAAATGACAACGATAAAATTGTAATTGCCACAAAAGCCGGAAATAATTTCTATCCGTATTTAGGAAAAGAATTTGAAACCACACCTGGTAATCCGGATTATAGTAAAAAGCATTTAGTTTTTGCAGCCGAACAATCATTAAAAAGACTAAAAGTTGATGTGCTTGATATTCTTCAATTGCATAGTCCGTCTACTGATTTACTTGAAAAAGACGAACCATGGGAAGCTTTGCAGTTGTTAAAAGATCAAGGAAAAATTAAACACGCCGGATGGAGTGTTCAATCATTTAAAGAAACAGAACAGGCATTCATCTTAGATAAGCACAAAGATCTTATTGACGTAATTCAGGTTCGTTATAATTTATTAGAACGTGAAGCAGAAAAAGTTTTATTTCCAAAAGCAATGGAATATGGAGTAGGTGTTATAGTTAGAATCCCTATTTTGTTTGGACTTCTTGCCGGAAAGTTTGATAGAAATTCTGTTTTCCCGGATACTGATCATCGAAGATTTAACTTATCACTGGAAAATTTAGATAAGTATTTAACTCAGCTCGAAAAAATGAAGCCTTTTTTTGATGAACATAAAAAATTTTCAATGGCTCAATTAAGCTTAAAGTTTTGTGTTTCTCATCCGGCTTGTCATACAGTTATCCCTGGCGGTAAAACTGCAGAACAAGTTAATGAAAATGCAAGCGCTTCAGAAATTGAATTGATTAAGTATGAAGATTTTCCTGATTTGAAGTAAAATATTATAATTTTTTATTTCAAAATATTTTCTTGAATGAAGTAGCTCATCTGTAAAAGTTTTTCTTCTTCAAATTGATTGGCAAGCAATTGAATTCCTATAGGTAGACCTTCAGAACTTTTTGCTGCTGGAATACTAATCCCAGGAATTCCTGCCAGGTTTGCCGAAGTTGTGTAAATATCACTTAGATACATTTCCAAAGGGTCGCTGGATTTTTCACCAATCTTAAAAGCAGTTGATGGGGTGGTGGGAGTCAGAATTATATCAACTTCACTAAATGCTTTATCAAAATCCTGTTTAATTAATCTTCTAACTTTCTGCGCCTTTTTATAATACGCATCGTAATAGCCTGCAGATAAAACATAAGTGCCAAGCATAATTCTTCTTTTCACTTCCGTTCCAAATCCTTCTGATCGGGAAGATTTGTACATATCAATCAAAGTTTGACTGTTTTGAGAACGGTATCCATATCTTGCCCCGTCATATCTCGCCAGATTTGATGAAGCTTCTGCTGTTGTCAAAATATAATAAGCGGCAATTGTATATTCATTATGCGGGAGATGAAGATTTTTTACTTCGAATCCATTTGATTTTAATTTTTCAATTAAGATTTCAGTTTCATTTTTGATTTCAGAAGATAAACCTTCACCAAAATATTCTTCAGCAATACCGATTCTTAATTTTTTATTATTAGAAAGATTATTAATATAATCCGGAACCTCAACTTTTGCCGAAGTGGAATCCTGTTTATCTTCTCCGGCCATTACATTGAGAATTAAAGCCGCATCTTCAACATTATTTGTAAACGGACCAATTGAATCAAAAGAAGATGCAAACGCAGTTAAGCCATATCTTGAAATTCTCCCATACGTAGGTTTTAATCCATAAACGCCGCACAATGCAGCGGGCTGACGAATTGATCCTCCAGTATCAGTTCCTAATGCGGCATCGCATAGACCTGCTGCAACAGCCGCTGCAGAGCCGCCGCTTGAACCACCAGTAACTCTGCTGTTATCTATTGGGTTTAAGACCGGCCCGAAAGCACTATTTTCATTTGACGAACCCATGGCAAATTCGTCGCAGTTAGTTTTGCCAATTATAATAGCATCTTCTTCTATTAACTTTTGAACTGCAGTTGTTGTATAAATTGAAGTAAAATCTTTTAATATTTTTGAGGAGCAGGTGGTTGGTTTATCTTTAATGGATAAAACATCTTTAATAGCTATTACCATTCCTGCAAGTTTTCCATGGGAACCGGATTTTATTTTTTGTTCAATTATTTCAGCTTGTTTTTTTGCTTCTTCTTCAAAGACAAAATTGAAAGCATTTAAATTCTTATTCTCATTTATCTTTTTTAAAAAATCATCAACGTTTTGAACTAATGACAATTTACCTTGTTTTACTTTTTCAATTTTATTGGAATGGTTAAAGTATTGAGACAAGCAGCTTCCTACCTTTTTTGAATTTATAATTGATTTAGTGGGTGAGCAAAAAGTAAATTATACTGTCACACTGATCTTGTCGAAGCTTGCCTACCGGCAGGCAGGTGTGAATTTATTAAGAAAAGTCAGTCTTCTACAAGCTCAGACTGACATAAAATATTCTTATTAAATCTTTTGTTCACCTCTATGGTGGAAAATATATTAACGAGAAGAATTATTTATCTTGAATCTTAATATTGTCTTCGACTTCTTTTATGCTCTTTTTGAATTCACGAATGCCTTTGCCAATGCCAGATGCAATATCCGGAATCTTTTTTGAACCAAATAATAATAGTACTACGAACAATATTATAAGTAATTCACCGGAGCCTATATTTTCAAACATTTCTAATCCTTGAAATAATTTTAATTAAAATTAAGTTGACTTTTTTGATTCAGATTTATCATCTTTATCTGTAGACTTTATTTCATCTTCAACATCCTTTAATGATTTTTTAAATTCACGCATAC
>CAZRMA010000080.1:2320-11668 GCA_964600655.1 uncultured Ignavibacteriaceae bacterium | reverse complement strand
TTGCCAGCATGATTATAAGTATGGGACTTTTATCAATTTCTGTTAAATCATTACCAGTCGGAACGGCTTATGCTGTCTGGACTGGTATTGGCGCAGTAGGAACAGCGATTCTCGGAATTTACCTTTTCAACGAATCACGTGAGATTGCAAGATTAATTTTTATTTTTTTAATTGTAGTTGGAATAATTGGTCTGAAAATTTACTCGAAGTAATTAAATACGATAAACCCAGTTTCTTAAAGAAACTTGGTTGATAAATGCACATTGTAGAGATAAATTAAATTCAATTTAAAATTTTGACTTTTGCTATTTGACTTTTGACCGTCTAAAATAAATTTAAAACCAAAAAATAAAGATACTTTATGCCACGAAAAATAAGTGCCGGCCTGTTAATGTTCAGTGAAACAAAAAATGGATTAAAAGTATTTTTAGTTCATCCCGGCGGGCCTTTCTTTGCAAAAAAAGATGATGGATATTGGGGAATTCCAAAAGGGCTCATCGAGAAAAATGAAGATTTGCTAGTAGCAGCTAAAAGAGAATTTGAAGAAGAAACTGGAATTAAACCTTTTGGAAAACTAATTCCTTTAGACACTGTTGTTCATTCTAATAATAAGGAAGTGCATGCCTGGGCATTTGAAAGTGAAAATGATAAACCTATAGAAATAGCTAGTAATACATTTGAGATGGAATGGCCGCCGCATTCAGGTAAAAAAGAAAAATTTCCTGAAGTAGATATAGGAGAATTTTTTACGATTGAACAAGCTAAAATAAAAATGTATTCTGCACAGCATCCATTCTTAGATAGATTAGAAGAACAATTAAAAAATAATAAAGGTTAAAATTGAAAAGTTTAATTTTTGCTTCAGTAACTTTACTGGTTATTATCGCTACTCAAATTATTAGCTCTTCAAGCGACAAAACAAATAAGAAACCGGAATATGTAATTGTCATTCATGGAGGTGCCGGGACTATAAGTAAAGAGCTTCCGGATTCTATAAAGCAGGCATACATCAAATCTTTAAATCAAGCCTTGAGCTTAGGAAAAAATCTTTTAGCGAACGGAGAAAAGGGAATAGATGTAGTTGAAAAAGTTATCCGGTTTCTTGAAGATGATCCAAAATTTAATGCCGGGAAAGGTGCAGTTTATACTTCCGAAGGCACACATGAAATGGACGCTTCAATTATGGACGGCAGCGATTTATCCTCTGGTGCCGTTGCTTGTGTAACCGGAATTAAAAACCCAATCTCACTTGCAAGGCGGGTGAAGGAAAAAACAATCCATGTTTTATTAGTGGGTGAAGGTGCAGAAAAATTCGCAAAAGAAATGAATGTCAAATTTGAACCAGAAGAATATTTTAATACTCAATACAGATTCAAGCAATGGCAGGAAATGATAAAAGATAAAAAAGGAACAGTTGGTTGTGTTGTGCTGGATAAATTTGGAAATCTTGCTGCCGGTACTTCAACGGGAGGATTGACAAATAAAATGCCTGGCAGAGTAGGAGACAGTCCTTTGATTAATGACGGCACATATGCAAATAATAAGACGTGTGCTGTTTCATGCACTGGTACTGGAGAATTATTTATAAAGAATACTGCAGCTTTTAACGTTTCAGCTTTGATGGAATATAAAAATTATTCACTTCAAAAAGCTGCTGACGAAATGATTCATAAACGTCTGCAGCTCGGTGACGGCGGGTTAATCGCTGTTGATAAAAATGGTAATTATGTAATGAGCTTTAATACTGAAGGAATGTTTAGGGGAGTAGCTAACGCAGATGGAAAATTTGAAGTGAAAATTTGGGAATAGATCTATTTTATTTTTGAAAGGAATAATAATGAAAAAACCAGCTAAAGGCGATTACTCTGAATATTTTGAAACCTATTTCAAGAACATAAATGATGAAAACCCGATTGAATTAATGGAATCGCAAAAAATTGAAATGCTAAATTTGCTATCAACATTAAATGAAACTGAAGCAAATCAAAGTTACGCAGAAGGGAAGTGGAGTATTAAAGAAGTCTTAGGGCATCTGATTGATTCTGAAAGAGTATTTTGTTACCGGGCTATGGCAATAGCACGCGGTGAAGAACAATCATTGCCAGGATTTGAACAAGATGATTATGTAAGCGCTGGAAATTTTAATTCACGTGAATTATCTGACCTTCTTGATGAGTATAAAAAAGTTAGGGAAGCGACTATACCTCTCTTTAAAAGTTTTGATGAGAAGGTTTATGACAGAAGGGGAGTTTCCAATGATAGTCCTTTGACTGTGAGGGCAATAATGTTTTTAATTCCCGGGCACGAGAAACATCATTTAAATATCCTAAAGGAAAGATATCTTAAAAAATAGTTTCTGTTAAATAACTTTATATATTTCTTTCAAGATTTTTTCGGTGGCTCCCAAATTTTCTTTTACAAAATCATAGGAGAGTTTACCTTTTCCTTTTCTAAGTTCATCATCTTTAAATAATAATCTCAATTCCTTATAAGCATCTCGCTTGTCCATAATTAAAATTCCACCGCCCCGCTTCAATAGTTTTTGCGTTTCCTGGGAGTTCTCAATTTTAGGTCCAAATAACACGGGAATACCATAAACTGCAGCTTCAAGTACATTATGAATATTTTGTTTAAAGCTTCCACCAATAAAAGCCGCATCAGCGTAGGTATACAGTGTTAGTAAAATTCCAATTGAATCAATTATAATTACTCTCTCATCATTATAATTATTTAAATGAGAAAATCTAATTGTTTTAAGATGTCTGCTAAATTCATTTTCTATTCTATCAAGATGGATTAATGTTGGCTCATGCGGAGCTATGATTAACAATACATCCGGGTCAAACTTTGCAAGCTTTACAAATGCGGGTATTATCACATCTTCATCAACACCCCAGGTGCTGCCGGCAACTAATATTTTCTTATTCTTTAATACTTCATCTTTAATTAAATTTCTATTTCTAGCCAATAGGCTTCTTTGATAAACCCTATCAAACCTTGTATCACCAACCACCATTAATTGATTTTCATTACAATCAAAACTTTTAAATCCTATAGAATCAACTTGAGAGACAGTAAGAATTTTTGAAATATCTTTAAATAAGACTTTATGAAAATTTTTAACTATTGGAAATTTCCTGGGTGAACCGGGTTTCATTGTGGCATCAACTAGATAGGAAGTAACACCCTTTTTCTTCATGGACCAAATGTGGTTTGGCCATATATCATAACGCATGATGATGGCTAAATCTGGACTAACAATATTTATGAATTTTTCTGCATTAGATTTTGTATCGAATGGCAGATAGGAAACAAGATCTGCATAGGGATACTTTTTTGAATTCTCCAAGCCAGAGGGGGAAAAGAA
Source organism: uncultured Ignavibacteriaceae bacterium (assembly GCA_964600655.1). Taxonomy (GTDB): domain Bacteria; phylum Bacteroidota; class Ignavibacteria; order Ignavibacteriales; family Ignavibacteriaceae; genus CAVSWT01. Next base: position 8,301 of record CAZRMA010000080.1, on the reverse strand, counting down.
AGTAACTAATATATTTACACTGCTGTCTTTTTTTAATTTTTCAATTATGGGTTTTGCCTGTTCAAATTCTCCAAGTGAAGAAGAATGAAACCAAACCAATTTTTTTGATTTATCCAAAGCTGCGGCATTCAAAATCAGCTCTTCAAAAATTCTTCTTCTACCAACTATCCCAGTTCTAACCTTTGAATTGAATATTCCTATTAATCTTACAAAAATAAAAAGTGTTGGAACGATTAAAATGTTGTAAAATAATAACCAGATTTGTTTCATTTAGAATTTAATAGCAGTATTAATTTTTCAAATGCTTGTTGTGGTTTTAATTCTATCATACACCTAAAATGACCCTTCGGACAGTTTTCTCTACCTATATGTGAACAAGGCCTGCAAGATAATGAATTGTTTTCTAAAATTGAATTACGGTTTTTGTAAGGAGTAAAACCAAACTCTTTTACAGTAGAGCCAAAAAATGTAACGACTGGAACCTTAACTGCACATGCTGTATGCATTAATCCGGAATCGTTACAAACAATAGCTGTACATTTTTGCATATCAGCTGAAGTCTGTAAAATGTTATCATCATTACATAAATTGATTGATCCCGCAATTAAATTCGATATTTTATAACAGACATCCAAATCACTTTTCCCTCCTAAAAGTACTGTATGGTATCCTTTTTCATTCAATAAGTTCCCAAGCTGAATATAATATTCTTCAGGCCACATTTTTGTAAAATGCCTCGAGCCGGGACAAAAGCCAATATATTTTTCTTCAGTGTTTAGCACAGTAGAGGAATTATTGTTAGTAAATAAATCAAGTCCTTCATCATCAAGTTGAAAATCATTAATAGTCTCAGCATACCTTAATGGAATTTGACCGGCTTCTACTAACTTATTCACTTTAAATTTTACAAGTAAAAATTTTTCAAAAGTTTTTTTATCAAATTTTACTTTAATTGCATTTAATTTTGATGATATAGTTGCAGACCTGAAATTGTTTTGAAGGTCTATTATTAGTTCATAATTTTTTTCGGATAATTTTCTTTCTAATTGTTTTTTTTTGATGACATCTGATTCGTAACATATAATATTATCAACATAAGGATTATTTACTAAAACATCTTTGTACTGCCCTCGGAGTAAAAAATCGATTTGTAATTTGGGATATTGTCTTTTTATAGATCTTATCAAAGGAGTACTAAGTAATATATCACCTAATGAGCTTAAGCGAATGATTAAAACTTTTTTAAAAAGATCTAAGTTCAAATAAAACTTTCATTTAATTGGGCAATAATTTAAATATTTCATTTTTACCTAACAATTATTTATTTATTGGGAAATATTAAACATTATATTTTAGATAAATTTTTATTTGGGTTTGAAGTTCAATTTGTTCTATTTATTTTTGAAATCAAAAAATAGGGATTTTATATGACAACTTTACCTCCTCCATCAACAACAAATTTTCCGGAAGATTCTCTAGAAAAGAAAGTTTATAATATTGTGGAGAGCTTAAGTGAATATCTTCCAATTTTAAACGATAGAAATAGGCTTGGATTTTCACTTTACAAATATTTAAAAGGCGAAGGCGACAGCCCGGAAATACTGGTTAAAAGCACAAAAATAAAAGTATCCGGCATTACGCATGCTGAACTGGCCGAAAAGATTAATTACGAAATAAATAAGATCGAAAAATCTTAATTGTCAGTTTCCGACTATCCTTTTTGTAGAGTAGAATGGCTATTCTTATAAATCTCGTTATGCTCTTCTTCTTTTGACATAAACTCTTCGACTAATTTTACATCATGATTATTTCCAATGAATATTGGAGTCCTTTGATGTAAGCTGTCAGGCTGAATTTCTAATATTCTTTTTTTACCGTTACTTGCTCTTCCCCCAGCGGCTTCAACAATAAATGCCATTGGATTGCATTCATACATTAATCTTAACTTACCATTTGGATTTCTGGAATCTGCCGGGTACATATAAATTCCACCATACAAAATGTTTCTGTGAATGTCAGCAACCATGGAACCAATATAACGTGAAGTGAATGGTCTGCTGGTTTTATCATCTTCTTCCTGCAGATACTTTATATATTTTTTTAATCCCGGATGCCAGTAAAGATAGTTACCTTCATTAATGCTATAGATGTGAGACGTTTCAGGAATTTTCATATCAGGGTGAGATAAAAGAAATTCGCCAAATGAAGGATCCAAAGTAAAACCATGGGCTCCGTGTCCGGCTGTATAAACTAAAATTGTACTTGAGCCATAAACAACATAACCGGCAGCAACTTGCTTAAGTCCTTGCTGTAAACAATCAGTTAATGTGCCTGGTTTACCCTCAGGAGATATTCTTCTGTATATCGAGAAAATAGTTCCAATACTAATGTTTGCATCTATATTTGATGATCCATCAAGCGGATCAAAAAGCAAAACATATTTCCCAATTTTAAATTCGTTTGGAATATGAATAATGTCTTCCTCTTCTTCCGAAGCCATTACACAAAGATGGCCGCCATGATCCATTGCTCTGAAAAGCATATCATGTGCAAAGATGTCAAGCTTTTTTACTTGCTCGCCATGGACATTGCTATCTCCCGTGAATCCTAATATGTCAACCAATCCAGCTTTGTTCACTTCAAGTGAAATAACTTTTGCCGCGAGTGAAAGATCCTGTAATAGTCTAGAAAGTTCCCCTGTGGCTTCGGGGTGAAGTTTTTCACCTTCGGAAATGTGCCGGGCAAGAGTCATGAAACGGAGTTTAGCCATCTCTTTCTCCTTTATTTTATTGAACTATTTTTTGATAGTTTCAATCATACTGCTTTGCCGATTTCTTGATCTTTGTATTGCAGCTGATAGAGTTTATAATAGATTCCTCGTTTTGCAAGTAATTCCTGGTGATTTCCGGTTTCTCTTATTTCACCTTTATGCATAACAAAAATTTTATCTGCGCTTTGAATAGTAGATAATCTGTGGGCAATAACTATTGCTGTCCGCCCAACTAATAATTTTTCAATGGCTTTTTGAATTAGTATTTCGGTTTCAGTATCAACGCTTGAAGTTGCTTCATCAAGTACTAAAATTTGGGGATCAAAAGCAAGTGCGCGTGCAAATGAAATAAGTTGTTTTTGCCCAACGCTTAAAGTGGCGCCTCTTTCTTTTACTTCTTCATCATAATTTTTATCAAGAAGATCAATAAATTTATCAGCCCCTACAATCTTCGCGGCTTCTTTTAATTTCTCTAACGGAATATCATCATTGCTCATGCTGATATTTGATTTAATCGTTCCGGAAAATAAAAATACATCCTGTAAAACAATAGATATGAATTTTCTTAAGTCACGCTTATCCATTTCGCGTATATCAAGATTGTCAATTAATATTGAGCCTTTATTGATATCATAAAATCGCGTTAGCAGATTTATGATGCTCGTTTTCCCTGCGCCTGTGTGGCCTACTATGGCAATGGTTTCACCAGGATTTATTTTAAAAGAAATATTTTTTAAAACATAATCTTCTTCGTTATATGCAAACCAAACATTTTTAAACTCTACTTCGCCTTTTACTTTTTCCACTGAAATAGGTTTTTCAGGATTATTGATAAAGGTTTTATTGTCTAATAATTTAAATATTCTCTCCGAAGAAGCCATTGCGGTTTGCATAATATTATACTTTTCAGAAAGATCACGTATTGGCCGGAAAAACATTTCAGTATACTGAATAAAAGCTAAAAGAACACCAACGGTTAAAGTACTTCTTACAACCTCTCCACCGCCATACCAGATAATTAATCCGAATGCAATTGAACTTAAAATTTCCACGCTGGGGAAGAATACCGCATAATAAAAAATCGATTTGATATTAGCAGTACGGTAATCATTATTAATTTTTGAAAACTGTTTTTGCTCTTCTTTTTCTTTGTTAAAAATTTGAACTACATTCATTCCGGTTACATGTTCCTGCATGTAGGAATTAAGTCTGGCAAGATGAAGCCGTACATCGCGGTAACTTTCTCTTACTTTTTTCCTGAAAAGAAAAGTTCCGTAAATTAATACCGGTAGGACGGATAGAGTTACCAGCGAGAGCTTCACATCCATATAAAACATAAATACCAATATCCACACGATGTTAAAAATATCACTAAAAACCATTACGATTCCTGAAGAAAATAGATCATTCAATGATTCAACATCATTTGTTGTTCTGGTTACTAATCTTCCAATTGGAGTCTTATCAAAAAACCTCAAAGCTAATTTTTGCGTGTGTTCAAATATTTGTGTGCGTAAATCATAAATGGTTCTTTGTCCAAGATATTGAGTGTAGTAGGTTAAGAAATATTGCATGACTGTCTGCAATAAAAGAAATCCAAACAGTATCAAACTAATTTTTATTAATCCCGAATAATCGCCGTGGGCAATGTATTTATCTACTGCGATTTGTGTAAGAAGTGGTCTTACTGCAGGTAACGCGGCAATAATAATGTTTAATAGTATAGCAAAAACGACGTACTTCTTGTATGGTTTAATGTAACCCAAAAGACGTTTCATCAATTTTGAATCGTACGCCTTACCTAATACTTCATCTTCACTTTTATAATCGTTGGCCATAAATTTTAGTTTTTGATATAATCTTTAAATGGAAACTTTCAAATCTTATGATATTCTTTTTTACTAAAAAAATTATTTATGTTATCAATAGTTGTATCCATAATTCTCTCCACTGCTTCAATAGAATCAAAAGCCATGTGCGGAGTTATAATTACATTTTCCATCCGCAATAAAATATTTCTTTTTAAAATTGCTTCGAGATGATCAACTTCCACATTTTTTGTTAACATTTGATTTTCTTCTTTAACAAGTTCTTCACCTTCGAAAACATCAAGCCCGGCACCGCCAAAAATCCCTTTTTCAATAGCATAGTACAAAGCTTCGGATTGAATTATTTTACTGCGGGCCGTATTTATAAACAACGTGCCTTTTTTCACTCTCTTAATATTATCCATATTAATTAAATGATGAGTTGAGGAATTATAGGGACAATGCAAGCTGATTATATCTGAATCTTCAAGAAGCTGATTCAAATTTACATATTTGAATTCCATCAGTTCAGCTAACGTATGATTTGGCCTGGCATCGTTCACAATGATTTTCATTCCAAATCCTTTTGCCATTTTTATGACGTGCATCCCTATACTTCCGGCTCCAATAACTCCCAAGGTTTTTCCTCTTAAGTCAAAACCCTGTAGGCCCTGAAGTGAAAAATCATTTCTAATTGTACGTACATAAGCTTTGTGCAAGTTTCTTGAAAGTGCAAGTATTAATGCGAATGTGTGTTCGGCGACTGTATTTTCTCCGTAATAAGGAACATTGGAAACTGAAATATTTTTCTTTTTTGCTGATTGAACATCAATATGATTAAAACCGGTACTGCGAGTTGCAATGAGTTTTAACTTTTTTGCTTTGGCTAATACCTTAGAATTAATTTGAGAATAGATAAATGGTGAAATTACATTTATGTCTTTTATCAAATCTGAATTAGCTTCATTTAATTCTTCTTTAAAAAATCTTAACTCAAAACTCTTATCAAACTTTCTTTTGATATAAGCTTTTTCTTTTGGCGTTACTTCAAAAAATGCTGCTGTTATTTTATTCATACTATTTTATATCTCTTCCAATTCTTTTTCAAGTAATTGTTTGTAATGAATATCTGCATATATACCGCCGAGTTTAACTAACTCTTCGTGCGTTCCTTCTTCAGCTATTTTGGCGTTAGATAAAACAATTATTTTATCGGCATTTTGGACAGTTGAAATTCGGTGGCTTATAATTATGCTTGTTCTATCGCGCATAAAAACTTTTAACTGCTGCAGAATATCTTCTTCAGTATGAGTGTCAACTGCAGAAAATGAATCATCCAAAATTAATATTTTAGGATCAATAGCAAGTGCGCGAGCTAAGGATGCTCGCTGTTTTTGTCCGCC
>CAZRMA010000080.1:0-2220 GCA_964600655.1 uncultured Ignavibacteriaceae bacterium | reverse complement strand
TCACCTTCGGTAACGTCATATAATCGTGGAATTAAATTTATCATAGTTGTTTTACCGGCGCCGGTGTAGGCCATGATTGCAGTGGTAGTTCCGACTGGGATTTTTAAATTTATATTTTTTAAAACATCAGGATGATTTTCAGAATAACGGAATGAAACATTTTTAAATTCAATTTCGCCTTTAATCGTTTTAATATTTGTATCAGTGTTTTCAGTGTCCTGAATTTCAAATTCTTCACTTAAAATTTTGTTCAACCTTTTCATGCTTGCTTCAGCCTGCTGAATAATATTTATGACCCAGCCAAGTGCAATCATCGGCCAGATTAAATAACCAAGATATACTATAAATGCAGTAATTTCTCCGAGATCCATTTCCCCGCTAATAACTTTTCCACCGCCGATCCAGATTACGATAATTATTGAAAACCCGGTAATCAAAAATAAAATCGGCTGGAATAATGCTTGAATTTTGACCATGTCCATATTTCTAAGAAGGAAATCCTGGCTAAGCTTATTAAATTCTTTTATTTCATTTTTTTCACGGACATAAGATTTTATTACGCGGATGCCTGAAAAATTCTCTTGGGCTTTAGTCGTCAGTTCTGAAAACTTTTCTTGAATTAAAGTAAATTTGACATGAATTAATTTTCCGACTTTAAATACTATTATTGATAATATCGGCAGCGGTATTAATGCATAAATTGTCATTGAAAAATTCAATGAAATCAGGATTGTTATAACTATTATTAATCTTATTGTTGTATCAATTGAGTACATTACTGCAGGACCGAGAAACATACGCACAGCATTTACATCATTAGTGGCATGAGCCATAATGTTACCGGTAGAATTATTTTGGAAATAACGCAAAGGTAGTTTTTGGATGTGATCCCAAAAGTCATAACGAAGATCATATTCGATCTCGCGTGAAACCACAATTATAGTTTGTCGGATTAAAAATCGGAACAGCCCGCCGAATAATGCGGCACCTACAATCATCAAAGCATATTTAACAAGAAGCTGAGTATCAACAGATTTATCGATTGAATTGATAGCATCTTTCATTATTAAAGGGATGTAAAGTGTCCCGGCATTTGACAGGAGAATAAACAAAAAGCCCAAGAACAGTTTCGATTTGTAGCGTACGAAATATTTTTTTAGAGTGTAAAGGTTTTTCATAAATAAGTTATAAAAAATACAAAGAAAAATTTTATAAATTCCCCTTAACTCAAACTCATTTGATCTATATCAATAGTACAATTTTAAAAGATAAAGTTGGAATGATTAATAAAAATATAAAGAACTAAATTGTATTAATCTATTATTTCAAAGCCGGTAAATTTTTGCAGAACTTTAGGGACAATAATTTTCCCTTCGGGCGTTTGATAATTTTCAAGAATGGAAACCATTAACCTGCTTGTTGCTAATCCGGAACCATTTAAGGTATGAACGAATTCCAATTTTTTAGTTTCTTCATTTCTGAATCTAATATTTGCTCTTCTTGCCTGAAAGTTTTCAAATGTGCTGCATGATGAGGCTTCAAGCCATCTATCTTCTGCAGGTGACCATGTTTCAATATCATAACATTTAGCTGCAGAAAAACTTAGATCACCTGTGCATAAAAGTAAAATTCTGTAGGGGATTTTTAATTCTTTCAAAATATCTTCTGCATCGTTTACTAATCCTTCCAATTCATTTAAAGAATTTTCAGGTTTCACAAATTTTACCATTTCAACTTTATTAAATTGGTGAACTCTTAAAAATCCTTTCGATTCTTTTCCGTAAGAGCCGGCTTCTCTGCGGAAACAAGCAGAGTAACCGACATATTTTATCGGGAGTTCACTTTCATTTAAAACATCGTTTCTATAAATATTTGTTATTGGTACTTCTGCTGTTGGAATAGGGAATAGTCCATCTTTTTCGATGCTGTACATATCTTCTTCCATCTTGGGAATTTGTCCTGTTCCTTTCATCGAATCGCGGTTCACTAAAAACGGAGGAAACACTTCGCTGTAGCCATGATTTTGAAGATGATAATCAAGCATGAAATTGATTAGCGCTCTTTCAAGTGTTGCACCTTTGCCAAGATACAATGGGAAACCGGAACCTGAAATTTTTGCTCCTCTTTCAAAATCCAAAATTTTTAATTTCTTGCCAAGTTCAATATGATCTAAATCTTTTTCTTCATTCTTAAATGAAAATTTTTCCGGAAGCCATTGAC
>CAZRMA010000079.1:0-11747 GCA_964600655.1 uncultured Ignavibacteriaceae bacterium | reverse complement strand
AAAACATTATTCATTTTATAAGTGGGCATTAAAGTTATTTCGGGAGGTTTATTCTCAACTACGATACTACTCCCGCCGGTTGCATTAATATTAAATGATAAATTTGCGCCGCCTGGGTTGCTGATTGTAAAGTTAGTTGACCTTTCTGCATTTGGAAGAACTTCTATGTTTAGTTGACTTACATTTAAATTTAACGATGCTGCACCGCCGCCGCCAGCTGAACTTACGAATGCTCCTCTGCCGTGAGTTGCTGCAACTACCTTTCCATCTGATGTCCTAGAAGTTACATAACTAACTACAACATTCCCCATAACATTTTGGCCTTCTTGTGTCCATGATGTATTACTGCCATTTATTTGGGTTGTGGAGAATAGGCCTATACTGGTCGCAACAAAATAAGTTTTAGGACTGCCGGGAAGAATGCTAGCTGCTCTTAAAGATGGGCCTGGATTTGTTTGTGTCCCTTCCAAATTACCTTCAATTGCAGTATAAGATTGGCCGCCGTTTATGGAATGATATAAGCCAACAATATTATAGTTAGACATTACAACAATTATCTCATTTGCATCAGCAGGATTAACAGCTATATTATGAACATACGAACCGGCAACAGCATCGGGAATTGAAATATCAACAGCTGCGCTTGTTGAAGTATTTGAGTTTTGCAGTTTAAATATTTTAGGTTTACTTGTATTGTCTCCGCTTTCAGCAAAGTATAAAACATGAGCAGGTGAATTAGATACAGAAATTGCCGTCTTCGTAAAACCTTGGGCAGAAGCTAAGTTATCTAACTTCGTCCAGCCTATATCGGTTTTAAAAACGCCATTAGGAATACTGCTCAACTGATCGTTTCTCCAAATGTCCGGCCCTGCTAAATAATACAAAACATTTTCATCTACAGGATCTACAGTAAACGGATTCACAAAAGATTGATTTTGTGCATTTGTAGGTGTGATAGTACTGTAAGTGTTGTTATCAAATAAACCTGGAATATTTCCCGATTGATCATAACGCAGCCTTAATAAATTACCATTCTGTGTTTCCGCATAGGCAAAATTTGATCCGAGATATGAGAATGTTCCGTCACCCAGGCTAACATCAACATGAGCTGTTGCTGAATTTCCATCAAACCTAAAAAACGGTGTACCATTATCCTGACATCCGCCCATAAATCTATCATCATTCGCATCTTTTGCAATCGAAATCATATAATATTGAGTTACATCATAACCATTATTTTTATTTTCCCATGGAAATAAACTGGTAAAAGATGTGTTTGTGATATCAGCTGTGTAAGCTAAACCGCCATCATTTCCCCACCACATTTTTTTGGGATTTGTCGGATCAAATGAAAACGAATGAATATCCGGATGAAAATTAGGATAGAAAAATGTTTGAGGATTATATCCCCCAATCCAGTCTTTTACTGCATCATTTGGTTTACTAGAAAAGCCATTTGCTGATCTAAACAAACCGGTACCGGCAAGAAGAACAAAGTTTTCATCATCAGGTTTTACAGCAACAGTTAAGTTATAATTTCCCTGCAGTTCAACAAATCCTTTTTCATAACCTTGGCCTTGTCCGGTAAAGTCAGGAAGATTTACTGATCTGTCTTCGAATGAACCTGAAGATATCGTAGCTTTATAAAATTTTAAAACATTTCTTTTGTCTGCATCTACAGTGCCGGTATTTGTAAGAATGTAAAACTTATCCGGGTTTGATGGTGTAACTGCAATGCCTGCTCTTTGAGGAGCTGCAGGGTAACCGCTTGGAGTAATGCTTGCCCAGGTCGCTCCATCATCCGTGGATTTATATACCCCAGGGTCTTCAGTTGGGGTAACATTATTAAATCCAGTTGATAAAGCCGCAACCAAAGTTCCATTTGAAGCGACTCCTACATCACTGTAAACATGATGGCCAGGTCCGCCTAGAACTTGTGTAAATGAAGTACCTCCGTCAGTTGATCTTAAAACTCCAAACCCATTATTTGCTATAAAAATAGTTCCTGTTGTGGGGCTTATTACAAGTCGTGAAGTAAAAGAGAATTGATTAAAATTTGCAGCATTCTGATCGGAAGTACTTGGAAGGAGGTTCCAGGTATCACCATTATCAGTTGATTTATAAAATCCATCGCCTGTAAAAAAAGCAGTATAGCCTAAGTCTTGTGCTGAACCGTCATATTCACCTCCTGAGCAGTACCATGTATTTGTATGCCCGCTTCTTGGATCCTGTGCAATTGCTGTTATACTTAATAGTTGACTAGTGGTACTCTTTAAACTCCATGAAGAACCGTTGTCGGTTGATTTCCAAATACCGCCGGAAACGCCCCCAGCAATTACTGTATTTGGGTTTGTAAGGTCAACTTCCAGTGCGCGGGTTCTTCCTCCCACATCAATTGGTCCAGCTTCTTTCCAGGCAAGATTTGTAGAAAGTGATTTATTTAATGCACTGTTTGTTTCATTCAATTTCTTAGCAAATTTTAATTCTCTTTGACGTATTCCAGGCGGGATAGCATTTGTTGCCGGATCTCTAAGCATGTTGAAGTAATATTCCGCACGATCTTTGTCGATTTCAAATCTTGCCCCTTCAGATTCTTCTTCAATTTTCTCAAAATCCTTAATCTCTGACTTATTATCATGAGATAAGAATAATAAAAAAGATACTGCTAAAAAGCATAAGCTTGTAATAAGCAGCATTGATTTTTGGTAACCCGATTGCATTATTTTCTCCTATTATTTAATTATTAATTAACATTACATAATTCCATTCGGCAGATGTTTCATTATTAAAGGAGCGCCTTACGGATATTCTTAAAGAAAACTTTTTTCCATTTTCTAATTTTGAAGTAGAATCATTCAAATCTGTTTTAGGTATAGAAATATCTAATAATGTCCCAACAGGTAAGGATTTTGTTCCTGCGCCATAATTATAAACTTCTTCTATTTTCAATGTCGTTTTAACAAAATCCTTTCCTTTTGAATATTTAATGACTGTAGCCTGTACATCTGCCGAACCTGGAGGAATCGATTTTTCAAACATCATTTTCTTCTGTTCAGAATGCTTCATCTCTTCTGATTCTGATTTTGAAGAGCAGCATGAAAAACAAATAAGACTAACAAATAGGAATAAGTAAGTAAGCTCATATTTCTTAACGTTCATTCTAACTCCCATTTTGATTTAATAAACAGAATAGAAAGGATTTTTGCTTCGATACCCTATAATGCGTAAAAAGCTTAGAGATTGGTTCATTCAGATTTGTAAATTGTTATTAGAAAGGATTAGATATATGAGCGAAGCTGTTGTATTAGTTAATAAGACACTTAATGTTGTTTATTATAAAGTACAATCTAACGCGAGTAATTTGTCAGGCGGAGTTAATTATTGCAGGATTGCTGCTGGTGATTATGCAGCCGTTAAAAAGATATTGTTGATGAATAAAAGAGTCTTTTAAGATAAAACAATTGAAGGCCCTGTAGAGACCTTCAAAGCACATCTAATTAAACGTACAACATGTAGGATACTATAGCAGAAACAAAGACCGACAAAGAAATTAACTAAATCAGTTATGACTCTAATTGATTAACCGATAAAGAACGAAATTTTTGTATATAAAATGCACTTATAAAAAACTTGAGAGCTCCCCTAAACCCTCAAGATAAACTAACTCTATTTCAGTAAAATCATTTTACCGGTATTCGTATAATTTCCGGCTTGAAGTCTGTAGAAATAAACTCCGCTTTCTAAACCGGAACCGTCAAATCGTAAATTGTATTTACCAGCTTCTTCAAATTTATCAACCAGAATGCTGACTTCTTGTCCGATGATGTTAAATACTTTTAAAGATACTTTGCTTGAATGAGGTAATTCAAAACTTATAACAGTTGTTGGATTAAAAGGATTAGGAAAATTTTGTGACAGAGAATATTCCTTTGGAACATTAAGCTCAGATTTATTGATACTTGTTATGGTTAAATTCAAATTAGCTGTTGTGTCGCCGGGATGGACAACAATGCTGTCGCCGATATATGGATATGGAACCTGGCCGGCACTTATAACATAATTATATATTTTATCGCTAACCTTAAATTCAAAATAGCCATCGTTGTTTGTATTTGACCATATATAGCCTGTATCTACACAAGAAGCAGTAACACCTGTCATTCCCGGGGCGTTTCCATTAAATGTCAATCTTCCACGAATTACAGAATTAACTTTCAATACATATAAATCTTGAGTTAAGCTATCTCCGAAATTTATAGATGGGATGTTGTAACTAAATTGTACTGTATTAGAATCACCATCTGCCCCGATATTAACATTCGTTAGAGGTAAATCGTTTGAAGATAATCCTATATAATATTTTCCGTCCAAATCCGTATTTGCATTACTTTGAAAATTTCCATTGTTATTATTTATATATACATAAGTACTAACCATTGGAAATCCATCGCCATCTTTTACAAATCCGCTAATTGATGCGGCGGCTGATGCTATTGTAAAGTTATTATTTGCATATTGTTTAGATACGCTAGAATCAATATTCAATTTTATCCTTTGAGGAGATACGGTTGCCATTTCAAAATTGAAACCATTACTTATACTTAATCTCCATGGATTTCCAGTTGTATCTGAATCCATACCAATTGAAAAATCACCGTTAACATCGGTTAATGCATCCCAAAAAGTACCGTTTTCAGAACTTGAAGAAAGTTCTATCACAATGTTCTTACTACTATAACTAGCGGGTACTGTAACATGACCGGAAATTGTAAAGGTTATATTATCAAGAGGAGTAACTGTTCCAGGTATGGTAACAACCGAATCATTGTTCTTGAATGATAGAACATAATGTGCCGGTGCCAAACCAACTTTTTGCTGGAAAGACACATGACCGTTTGCAGTACCATCCATATCAGGCGGACCATTTTGTCCATTAGGATCGCCATCAATTTGATTAAAATAAACCCACAAAACATCTTCTGAATCAATTATTTCATTATTGTTTACATCTATCCAGAATTCAAGAAAAGTTGTATCACCAGGATTTGGGACATCGAAACTCCAGCTTACTTCATCTCCTGAAGCCATTGAAAAGTTTGTTGAACTTCCATTTACATTAAGGTTAGTTACCTGGGCAAAAGCACTTAGTGCAAATACAAAACCGAGTATTAAAGAATGTATCAATAATTTTTTCATTAATAGTCTTTCATATTAGTTGTAAAACTTGAATTAGTAAAGATGGTAAATCCAAAAGAAGTGCCATAACAAATTTGTTTTAACTTTTAAAATAATTCACTTTTAATAGGATTTTATGAAGAAATATCGAGGCTTGAAGAATAATGCCTAATAAGTATGGATAATATTAGCAATTATTCGATTATTGGCCATCACGCTGAAAAGGCTTCTTTTTATCGTTGATGACAATTTTTATGAATTTGCAAATTTATTAATCCCCCTTGATCCTATTAATCAATTTTTATCAGATCTGCAAACTATTTATTTGAAAGGCTGTAACAATATAATTTAATTTTCCGGCTTTTTGATTACTTCAAATTTGAAAACATCAGGCCTTGAGTAATGTCCAGCTGCATCAAACATTCTTTTTGCAGAAATAATATCATCTAAATTTATATCTGCATAAAGTATTCCTTCTTTTGCTTCCAGGGGACCTGCCAAAATTTTTCCATTCGGACCAACTATACAGCTATTGCCCGAGTTTATCCATTCGCGGTCTGCCGGATAAAGTTGTTTGAATGAATATTTATCTGGAATATCATCCATTCTAAGAGCCATGCAGGCACTAATAATAAACACCCCGCCTTCCCTTGCGATGTGCTGTAAACTTATCAACCAATTGGGACTTTTATCCCAGGTGGGTGTCACAAGAATTTGCGTACCGTTTTCATACATAGCATTTCTTGCTAAGGGCATATAATTTTCCCAACATATCAATCCACCAACTTTTCCAACTGAGGTTTTATAAGTTTTGAGTGTGCTTCCATCACCTCTAGCCCAAATAAGTCGTTCACCTCCTGTGGGTATAAGTTTTCTATGTTTTCCAATAATTTCTCCTTGATCATCAATAAAAAGCAGACTGTTAAATAAGCTGCTATTGCTTGATTCGGTGTTGCGCTCATGCATGCCCATTACAACATTAATTTTATTTTTTTTCGCTGTCTTGCATAATAAATCAGTACTGTTATCGGGAATAGAAACAGCGTTTTCTACAAGTTCAGTATAGAGTTTATTTAGATCAGCACTTTTACTGTTTGGAATTAACCATATCCAATCGGGATATCCCGGGATAAATGCTTCAGGGAATACAATTAATCTTGCTCCATGCTGAGCTGCTTCTTCAATAACTGCACATGCTTTTTCAACAGTCTTTTGTTTGTTTAAATAGACAGGAGTTATTTGTGCGGCTGCAACTTTAATAATCTTTTCCATATTATTTTGATTTTTATTTATGATAGTGTTTTGTTGACTAAAGGAAATCGTTGTGTAAATAACAATCGATAATATAATGTCCAAAATATTTTTCATTTATTTAATTTAATTTGATTATTGGTTTATGTTTTAATTTTTATAAAGTCTTAATATAATTTTAAGAAAAGCCTTTACCAAAATTGCAAAGGCTTTTTTAAACTTCTGATATATTATACTTTAATGTTTTGATTTAAGTGAAAAACGTTTTGCGGATCATACTTTTTCTTTATTTGAACCAGCCGTTCATAGTTTTTACCGTATGCAGAAGATACTCGATCACCTTCATCGCCGGTCATAAAGTTTACATAGGCACCGCCTGAGGCAAAGGGCAATGAAGCTTTAAAAAATGCACGCGCCCATGAAATACATTCATCATCTTTTGAAGGATCGTCCCATCTTCCATGGACGTTTAAAATAAAATTTAAATCTCTATTCCCGTATGCCATTGCATCGCTGGATACATTGTTAGATTTGCCTTCGATTAGAGCTATAAAGATTTCACTTTGCGGATCGGGCAACTTACCGGTATATTCAATAATAGTATTTATTGCTTCATCCTTTATCTCTTTTAAATTATGTGATTTCCAATAATTTCTTGATCCGGCAGTAAGCAAAGGATCAAAAGCCTGCTGCCAATTTACATACGGCTGATTGCCCACATATTCTCCAACCGGTTTACCAAAACTCCTGATAGAATCAAAAAATTTATTGCCATCTTTGGAATCCCCCGAATAAAAACAAGCAAAAATAACCACTTCTTTGCCATGAACCTCTTCAGGCAGGAAAGGTAATGGAGGGGCTTTACGAAGAACCACCCAGGAATTAAATTCTTTCGGAGTTGTTAAAATATAATCACGAAATTGTTTTAATACTTTTTGAGCTTGGTCGATTGGAAATACTATTAACCCTGCTAAAATTTCCGGCCCTACTTTATGAAGTTTAAATACAAATTCCGTAACAACGCCAAAATTACCGCCGCCGCCGCGTATTCCCCAAAACAAATCTGAATTTTCATTCTCATTTGCTTTTAATTTTTTACCATCCGCAGTAATTACTTCAGCAGATGCAAGATTGTCAACTGTCATACCATGTAAACGGGTTAGCCATCCCAATCCGCCCCCAAGTGTAAGCCCGGCAATACCGGTAATTGAATTAATTCCGACCGGGGTAGCCAACCCATATTTTTGTGCCGCTGCATCAAAATCTCCTAAAGTTGCACCTGGCTGAACGTATGCAAGTTTTTTATCTGGCTCAATCTTTACCTTTTTCATTTTTAAAAAATCTATTACTAAACCATCATCACAGATTGAATTTCCGGCGATATTATGGCCTGCGCCTCTAATAGATATCTCCAATCCATTTTCTTTTGCAAAATTTATAGCCTGTGAAACATCATTAGAATCGGCGCATTGAACAATTGCGCCAGGTTTTTTATCAATCATGGCATTCCATATTTTTCTGGCTTCGTCATATTCTGCATCGCCCGTGGTAATAACCTGACCCTTAACTTTGCTCTTAAGACTTTCGACCTTGTCTCCAGATAACTTTTTCATTTGACCTCCAACATTTATGATTAAATTAATTAAGTACAATACAATAAAAATTTTTCAAAAAGATTAATCCGGAGAAAGAAAAAAATGAATAGAAATTAAAACCTAATAGCAGGATCAAGAGTTAATTTATTCTGTAAATTCTATTTAATTTTATAATTAAATAAAATTGTGCAATAATAAATTAATATTTAGATTGAGAAAAGGGTTAATGTCTTATTAGTTTTGTTTGAAAACATTGTGATTAATAAACTAAGAGTCAATAGTCTAAATGTACTATATACGTTCAATGGATAGTTTCTATCTTAAATTTATATGCAGAAGTAAATTCCTTAGATAGACACTGAACAGTTGAACCACTATAATAAATTATTTTAATAAAATCATCTTCTTTGTATTTACATAATTTCCAGCTTGCAATCTATAAAAATAAATTCCGCTTGATAATCCTTCTCCATTAAATTGTACACTGTATTTACCTGCAGATTTAAATTCATTGACCAAAGTTCTCACTTCTTGCCCAAGTATATCAAATACTTTGATAGTGACTTTAGACGAGTTAGGCAGTTCATATTTAATAGTTGCCGTTGGATTAAATGGATTAGGATACGACTGATAAAGTAAAAACTTTTGTGGTATTAACCTCTCAGATGCAACTGAAGTAATTGAACCTAGGGCAACCGCTGGCGCCCACCCCATATTGTTATCTTCATGAACTTCATTTGTAATTGCATTATCAGGATCAATAACAGCATAAATTCTTAAATTATTCAGCGATAACGAAAGTGGAATATACCACGGAACAATAATATTTTTATAGCCTCTTGCATCTATAGTAGTGTCAACATTTGATTCGGCAATTTGAACTCCGCCTAAATTAGGATTACCATTATAAAAGCGAACAATGAAAGATGAAGTTACTGCTTGCAGTCCAAAATTACGCACCTTAGCTATAATATTAACAGTATCTCCACTGTGTGGATCAGGTTTTGAAAGTATAATATCTCTGGAACGATAACGGTATGTTGAATCATTTTCCGGTAATGGATAACCTTTTTCTAAATCATATCTCCACGGGAGACTAAATGCAAGATCGGTCTTATTACCATAATGCAACTGCCAAAATGAATTACTGCCTGTTGGTAATTGAGAAACTTTGTAATCTAATGCAAGTGCACCGTAAGAAGTCCAATATGCATAAGGGTGAACATAATATGTACCACTGGTACCAAACTGTGAATCTAAATGACCAAAATCTCCTCGAACTTCAAGAGAATTTTCCACTTTCACTGTTTGAGTAGAAATCTCACCTTGATTATAATGGCCTTTAACTTCAACCTCCACTCCATCATCCAATCCCTTAACCTGCACTATTGCCCCAAGGGTTAGAGCAACTTCCAACCCGGCGTCCCAGCTTTTTTCAACACTATTCTCCTTAAAAGTTTTTATCTGTAAAGAAGTAAAGCTAGTGCCTGTGGCACCGATAGTTTGTTCAGGAAAATCTGTAATCACACGAGCAGTATCAAATGTGTCGCTTGTTCTATAAGAAAGAATATTTCCAACTTCATGATCCGGCCTAAATTGATTTCCGAGCAATTCATCGTCCTTAGCTTCTATCCATAAAGGGTGTGGGTTACTCGGGATCGAAACTAAAAAATAACCAATAGGGGTTGTATTAAGACTATCATAAACCGGGTATTCATAAAAATCAATATCATATGTGTTTGCGTATATCCAGTCATCGCCAGCGGCTACCCTTCCGGTGGAAATTGTATAAGATGTAGAAGAAGTTTCCCTGTTGCTGAATTTTTCTCCATATGTAGCTTCAACTTTAAATTTTCCAATTCCAAATGCCTCATTAATTCCCACTCCTGCGCCCCAATCTTCATGAAACTCCGTTGTAATGGTTGAGTCTGTGGTATTCGATTGAACATACGAAGAAGAAAAACCACAAGACTGACCGGGATAACATCCGCTAAGATCGTAAACACTATTATCAATAATATCATAATGTGTTGGCGGTGTATTAAGAACAACCGTCGGCTGGAACACTCCAGTTCTTCTATAGTGAACTGGTTCACCAAGTCTTATTCGGTCTCCGTCAAAATCTCCTAAAGCTATTGCATAATTTCTTTGCCCGTTATCACTGAGTATTGGTTCATCATTTTGTCTTCTTGCTTTTAAAGTGTAGTTAGTCAATGTAGAATCAACACTAAATACATTCAACTCAAAATGCTGCATTCCCCCAACCTCAGTACCAAAATAACTTTTAGCTACCACAATCTCTGATTTCTGATCCCGGTCCATATCTCCAACAGCCAGAAATGCATCACTGCTGGTATTATCACCCATTATAGAAACACTTTTACTTGATTGATATTGGGCTAATAATTGATTGTCCGTAGTATAGACATAGAAGTTATTTCCTACCATTAGAACAATCTCGTCCCGGTAATCATGATTCAAATCGCCAGCAGCCACATCCAGCGGTTCAATTTCATTTTCATTTAATTCATCACGTCTAATTCTTATCGAATCACTTGGAACGACAGTATTTAGGCTATCTTTAACATCTATTATTGAAACGTAAGTATCCGGGTTATTTATATCGCTAGTAGCAAAACAGAACCCGAATGCTATTTCTAATGAAGGATCAAGATCAAAACCACCTGCAGCTCCCGCAATGTTTATATCGGTTACTGAAAATGCCGGTTTTTGAAAAACTTCACCGGAAGCTTTAGGAATTATATTTCCACTATCATCTATGGTATAGATTTTTACTGCCAGTGACCAATTAGATCCACCTTGTGGTTTAACAAATAGGAGAGCGATATCATCATATCCATCACCATCAAAATCACCGGTAACAATATCCCAATTATTAAGAGATGAACTTGGCGGCAAAGTTTTTTCATCATTTATACTTCCTTGCGGCTGGGGAATTAAACTGCCCGGATTAAAAGAAAAGACCTGTAAGTGAATTGTCGTATCCCCGCCTTGAAAAGCAACAACAAATTCATCCTGTTCATTTCCATAAAAATCTCCGGCTTTAACATGTATCTTTTTATTTCCGAAATGCGCAAGTCCCTGCAATGATAACCTGGATGGATTGCTCATTGAAAGAGTGCTCGAATTAATTTCAGGCACTATGACAGATACAGTATTCTTTTCACCTTCCCAGGCAGCAACAATATTTTTAAAGCTGCCCCCTAAAAAATTACCGGATGCAACAGCCATTTTTTTATTTCCGCTTACGGCTGAATCGATGTAGATTGGCTTTTGTATTAAAGTTGCATCAACACCTCCTGGCTGCGTTAAATCAAGATCATAAATCCTTTGATAACTATTTTGCGAGTTTGCATTATCACCTTGGCTCCATACCATTATAAGTTCTTTGGAATTTACTAAGTCTCTTACACGGGCAAGCCGATCTTTATAATTTGAAGTTTGAGCAAAAGAACTAAAGCAGGAGATTATTGTCAGAAGTGTAAATGTGAAAAAAGCAAAATGAATTTTATTTTTCATGGTATAGAATTCCTTACAATGATTGAATGACGATTAGTAACAATCATTTTTTGATTTGATTTTGTTATTGGGAAAGTTTTAATATTATTAAAAAGCTAATTAAAAATTAAATTAAAAACAATAAAATTAATAAATGGTTTTTCAGATTACTTCAAAGTATTTATACATTTTAGAGCAGGCCATTTA
>CAZRMA010000078.1:0-11762 GCA_964600655.1 uncultured Ignavibacteriaceae bacterium | reverse complement strand
TTAATCATATTGAAGGTCATATCTATTCCGGATTTTTGATGGAAGAGCAGCCTGTATTTCCTTATCTATCAATGGTGGTTTCAGGTGGCCATACACTTTTGTTATTAGTTGAGAGTTTTACAAAAATTCAAAAATTAGGTTCTACAGTTGATGATGCAGCTGGCGAGGCGTTTGATAAAGTTTCGAAGATGCTCGGATTAGGGTATCCCGGCGGCCCGATGATTCAGAAGTACGCTGCGCGAGGAAATGATAATAAAATCGAATTTCCAATTGCTGAATTAAAAGAACAATATAATTTTTCGTTCAGCGGACTAAAGACAGCAGTATTAAGATATATTCAAAAAAATTATGCGGATATGGAAAAAATCCCGGAAACTGATTTACCTGACATTGCAGCATCATTCCAAAAAGCTGTTATAAAAGCATTAGTCCAAAAAACTGAAAAAGCTATTCAAAATTATGATTTAAAATCCATTTCATTAGTTGGCGGAGTTGCGGCAAATAAAAAATTAGGTGAGGAATTTTCAATGTTGGCGGAACAGTATCAAAAAAAACTGGTTATCCCCGCGTTTGAATTTTGCGGTGATAATGCTGCCATGATTGCATTTAGAGGTGCCAGACTATATGAAGCCGGCATAAATAATAAATTGGATTATGGTGCTTACCCAGGCTTGCCTAAAAATTATTTTTCTTAAAAATTTTTCATAAAAAATATTTTCTTTATTTTGAACTGATGGATAACATTTATAAAAAAATAGAGAACGAATTAAGTTCACTTTCTGCAGAAGAACGATTGCAGATTATGGAAGAACTGCGGAAGGAAATTGATAAGATTGATGAAAAACTTGTTAAACTTTTAAGCAGAAGATCACTGCTTGCAGTTTTAATTGGAAGAGTCAAAAGAACATTAAATTTACCGACCTATAATCCTGAACGTGAAAAACAAATTGCTGATAGAATTTCTTCCTTTTTAGAGAGTCCATTAAGTAAGGAAGCACTGATACGAATTTATGAAAGGATAATAGACGAGGCCCGTGTTATTCAGAAGGATGAATTGGAAAAAGGTGTTATTTATAAAATTCCCGAAATGAAATCTAAACTAAGTTTAAAAAATATTTTTTCGCGAAAAGATGTTTTAGTTGTAATTTCTTTTTTTGTAACTCTGTTGTCCATTTTTTATTATACATTTTTTACATCTAATTATTATAATGGTAATTCTCCAAAAGTTGTAGATATTAAAAAAGGAGAAACATTAACTGAAATAACAGATGATTTGCATGAAAAGAATATCATTCCAAGTAAAGCCAATTTTAAAATTGCTTCTTTTATTTACGGTGCTGAAAAAAATATTAAAGCTGGAAGATTTCATATTCCGAATGGATTAAGCTATCTGGATTTACTTGATTTATTAATTTCGGGTAAAGCGAATTTCTTAAAGACCATTAAAATTTATAATGGTAAGTCGGACGAGTGGATTGGTGGTATGTTAAAGAATGAAGTTTTTATGGATTCATCTGCATTTGTGAGATTAACTAAAAATAAACCTTTACTAGATTCTCTTGGAATAAAAGCTCCTTCGATAGAGGGTTATTTGCTGCCAAGACAGTACTCAATTTATGAACACAGTTCACCTCGTGAAGCATTAGATTCACTTTATACTGGATTTAAAAATTTTATGAATGATTCGTTAATGCAAAAAGTTAATGAATCAAAATATACACTTCATGAATTACTAACTCTTGCTTCAATTGTTCAAGGTGAAACTAACAAAGTTGAAGAGATGCCTCTAATTGCCGGTGTTTATTTTAACAGGTTAAGAATTGGAATGAAACTCCAAGCTGACCCGACTATTCAATACATTGTAAAAAATAAGAATGATACCGATGGTAAATGGAGACGAATATTATACGATGACTTAAAAACGGATAGCCCGTATAATACTTATAAATATGCCGGACTACCTCCAAATCCAATTAATAATCCAGGAAAATCCGCAATACTTGCCGTGTTGTATCCCGAAAAAAATGATTATTATTACTTTGTTGCTGACGGTAATGGCGGACATAAATTTGCTAAAAATTTTTCCCAACATATTCGTTTGGTAAGAGAATACAGAAGATGGTTAAAAAGTCAGACAAAAAATTAATTTACTATTTGTCGGTTATCCTTTTATTTACACTTTCCGATTGCGCAAACCAATTGCCGCCAGGTGGGGGAGAAGTAGATAAAATTCCGCCGAAGATTGTTGATGTTTATCCTGTTGAAAGTACAGTAAATTTTGATGACGACTATTTTGAAGTAGGATTCTCAGAGTATGTTGATAAACGCTCTGTCAAGGATGCAGTTTTTATTTCCCCCGCAATTGATGGCCAATTGGAATTCAATTGGAGCGGGAAATATGTCCGTGTTTATTTCCCGGACTCTTTAAAAAGAAATATTACGTATGTTGTTACTATTGGTACTGATGTAGTCGATCTGAATAATAGAAACAGGATGGCGGAAGCTTTTACACTAACTTTTGCAACTGGAATTAAAATAGATAAAGGTAGTATCACTGGTAAAATATTTAATCCAAAACCAGATGGTGTTTTAATATTTGCTTACAAATTAGATGGTGATACAATAAATCCATCAGTCAAAAAACCGGATTATATTTCTCAGACCGGAAGAGACGGCGCGTTTAAATTATCTGCACTTGCAGATGGAAAATATCGTGTTTTTGCTATATTGGATGAATATAGAGATTTACTTTATCAGGCTGGACAGGATAAATTCGGTGTGCCATATAAAGACTTTACAATTGATAGCACGGATACATTAGTTGAACATCTTAATTTTTTCCTATCGCAAGCAGATACCACAAAGCCACGTTTATTAAGTTCAATAATGACTGACCGAAACCATATATTGATTAATTTTAATGAAGTGATTGATTCAACGATAATTAAAACTAGCAACTTTCAAATTTATGATTCAACATCAAATAAAAAAGTAAAGCCGGTTTTTGCTTACAAAGGAAACACTAAAAAGACGGAAATGGTTTTGGCAATCAATGACAGCCTTTCAAATGAAAATAATGTTTATCTGTTTGTTGATACCATAAAAGATAAATATGGAAATATATATACAAATGATTTTACCCAAATAACTGTAAGCGGTAAAAAAGATACTACTTTCAACTTTTTAAAATCCTCTTTCCCGAGTAACGGCAGCAGGGCAGCTGATTTCAAAGGTCAACATTTTGACTTTTATTTTGAAGATGGTTTTGATACTGCCAGAGCCAAATCAGGTATTATATTTAGCGATACTTCTGGCAGAAAGATTAATTACAAAATATCTTTTATGGATGATGCATCATTTGAGATTATTCCATCGAGAGATTTAAACCCGGAAAAAGATTATTTAGTAAAATTTGATCTTTCAAAATTTACAGATGCGGCAGGAAATACAATTGATTCTATTTATCAATATAAATTTAAAACAATTAGCGGATTAGATTTCACTGGAGTTACCGGGAAGATTTATGAAACTGCTGTGTCTCAAAACCCTATTGTAGTTCTGCAAAATACTAAAGGGGGAAAATTTATTTATAAGCAGAAATTAAATAACAACACTTTTAATTTTGAAAGAGTAGAACCCGGTAAATATATGCTTTGGTGCTATTTTGATACCGACAGCAGCGGTACTTATAATTACGGCGAACTCTTTCCTTTTCAACCAGCAGAAGAATTTTCTGTCTATAAAGATACCTTAAATCTTAGACCTCGATGGGTTCAAACAGATTTGAAATTTAACTTTAAATAATTATTTATTTATACAAATAATATTTTTGGGATAATGTTTTGAACGCATCAATATCCTTGTTCAAATAATCTTCAATCGATTTGTAATTCATGCCTTCAGAAAATAAATCTCTTATTTTAGATGTTCCGCAAACTTTATCAAACATTTTTAATCTTGATTCATCACAAAGTTTAAATGGATTTTTATCCGGATAAAGCTCATTGTTAACCTGCAAAAATAAAAATTGGATGCTCATTAAATTAACTTTTGAGTAATCAGTAAAATAAATTTGTACACCATGCAGTTCGTTTCCATTATCTCTTCCATAAAATGGTTTAAAAGTTATTGGGCGGAAAAGTACTCCATCTAAATTTAAAGAGTTCATTTTATTTGTCATCAAATTTGGATCAATCCATTCTGCAGCTAGTACTTGAAATGGAAGGGTATAACCTACGCCTTCAGAAACAACACCCAATTCACCTAAAATTCCAGTACTCACATAAAATAAAGCTGATTCATTATTTGGAATATGCGGTGAAGTTGGTACCCATGGTAGATTTGTATCAAGAAATGTCATCTCTCTTTTCCAGTTTTCCATTGGGACTACAGTTAGATTACATTTCAATCCATTCCCGAGCATTCCTTCTGAATTTAACAGCTTGGCAAGTTCTCCACAAGTTAGGCCATACACATAAGGAATTTTGAATTGGCTTACAAACGACTGGTATCCATCTTCAACTATGTTTCCTTCAATTTTTAATCCGCCTAATGGATTAGGGCGGTCCAACACAACAAAATTTATATTATTTTCTGCGGCTGCCTGCATTGCTAATCCCATGGTACTTATGTAAGTATAAGATCTGCAGCCAATATCTTGAATATCATAAACAAGCACGTCTATTCCTTTTAATATTTCTGCAGATGGTTTCCTTGTTTTGCCGTATAGCGAGTACACAGGCAATTTTGTTTGACTATCTGTATAGTTGCCTACATAATCTCCAGCAGCAAAATCACCCCGAACACCATGTTCAGGCCCGAACAATGCAACAAGCTTAACATTTTTTGCTTCAAATAAAATATCGACTGTTGATTTTAATTTTGAATCGACTCCGGTTGGATTAGTTATCAATCCAACATTCTTTCCCTGTAGTATTTTAAAGTTATTATCTCGTAAAACTTCAATCCCGGTTTTTACCACTTTAGATTGAGAGTTAATATTTACGGCGAATAGTATTAAAAAAAATAAAATAAGATTTTTCATTTGATATTTATCCCATTATTATAAATTAATTTCCCATTTTTGATTGTTCCAATATTTAAATTCTTTCCCACATTATAAATTATATCTGAATAATCATTAGTATTAAAAATTGAGAAGTCGGCCTTTTTCCCAATTTCAATGCTTCCAATACTTTTACTCATTCCTAAAACTTTTGCTGCGTTTATTGTTACTGAAGAAATTGTTTCTTCAATTAGCATTCCTGTTTTCAATGCTGCTAAGCTCATTATAAAATTCAAATTTGAAATATGAGAGGAACCTGGATTATAATCTGTTGACAATGCAACTACGACGTCGTTATCAATTAATTTTCGGCCTGGGGCATATTGATAATTCAAGAAGAACGAAACTCCAGGCAATAGAACAGCAATTGTATCTTTGTTTTTCAATTTAAGCAAGTCAGAATCATTTATAACTTCAAGATGATCAACACTTGAGGCATTGTATTTTAATGCGACATCAAGTCCGCCAATGGTATTGAACTGATCGGTATGCAATCGTAAATTCAATCCTAATTTATTTGCAGCCGAAAAAATTCTATCGATCTCGGAAGCTGAAAAAGCTGTTGCCTCGCAGAAACCGTCGCAAAAATGAGCTAAATTATTTTTAACAATGTAAGGAAGCATTTTCTCGCAAATATGGATTATATATTCTTCATGATTATTTTTTAGCTCGTTAGGGAAATTATGTGCACCAAGAAAGGTTGGAATAATATCAATTGGATATATTTCATTTAAATAATTAATAACTTTAAGCAGCTTTATTTCATTTTCAAAATTCAAACCGTAACCACTTTTAATTTCCAAAGTTGTTATACCCTGTGAGATAAAATAATCAATTCTCGGCTTTACTAAGTTTACCAACTGTTCAAAAGTTGATGATCTAACTGCTTGAACTGTTGAATTTATTCCGCCTCCGGCTCTTGCAATATCTTCATAGCTAATACCACTTATCTTCTTACGAAATTCGTCCGCACGTGAGCCTGCAAATGCAGTATGGGTGTGGCATTCAACTAAGCCAGGTAAAATAGTCCTATATTTTAAATCAATTTTATTATTGCTATTTCTATTTGGCAAGGCTGAATTTGGAATAATATCTTTTATTAAATCATTTTCGATCACTAAAGAGTGATCAAAGATAGGATTTATTTCTTTTTGTGCTGAACCCCTTTTAAATCCTTCACCGGAAGTATCTACTGTAATAATTTGTGCTGCATTGATTAAATATTTTATCAATTTACTGCTGCTGTTTAACTATGTTAACATCCTCGCTAATAACGCGAGCATCTTTGTAGCCCAACTGATTTAATTTAAATTTTAAACTATTTGCATCCTGCAAACTGGTAAAATCTCCAACTTTTACTTTGTAGAAAGGAGGTTCAAAATCTAAATAAATATTTTTCTGATTGGTTTTAGAAGATAGTTCTGATTTTAATTCATTAGCGGTTTGCAAATCGTCAGTTGATAAAACCACAACTCTATACCCAGGAACTGAAGTTTTAATCAAAGAAGCCGAATCTATTGCTGATGAATCCACTTTAGGATAAGAATACCAAATGTCAAATTTATTTAAATCAAATGATTCATTGGCAGGAGGCAAATTTAGTTTTTCCCTGTAGGGGGTTAAATTAAAATCTTCCGGGAATGATTCCGAAGAAATATCCTTGCCGTTGTTTTCACTATTATTACTATCTCCTGTTTTTGATGAAGAACAGCCAAATACAAATAAAATTATTATTGCACAGCCCAAAAAAATCAATTTCAATTTTTTCATTTGAAGTACCCAAATTCATTTTTTTTAAGAATTAAATAATATCAAAAAAAAGACTTAAAATCACGTTGAATAGAACTTTGCCCATTATTAATAATTCCATTAATCTAGCTTATTTTGGGGTAAAAAAGGGAATATTGCATATATGTATATTTTGAGAAAACACTTTATTTTTAGTAAATTGTAATGTTAATTTTAAAAAATTACTCACAAAATAAGAATTACCCTCTATGGCTTCAAAAAAATTCAAAATCCTTTTTGTTACATCAGAAGTAGTTCCATTTATCAAAACCGGTGGGCTAGCTGATGTTTCTGCAGCATTGCCTCAAATGCTTGCCGAGATGGGTCATGAAGTAAGAATAGTAGTCCCTAAATATGGCGCAGTTGATGACAGAAAATTTAAAATTCATGAGGTAGTTCGTTTAAAGGATTTGAACATTAAAATTGGCGATAAAGAAGTAATTTTTTCTTTGAAATCATGTTTTCTACCGGGTCAAAAAGTAAGGGTACAAATTTATTTCTTAGATAATCAGGAGTATTTTGGTAGTCGTAATAGCCTTTATTTAGATCCTCGCACAGGAGAAGATTACCCTGATAATGATGAAAGATTTGTACTTCTAGCAAAATCTGTATTTGAATTAATTACAAAATTAGGATGGATTCCCGATATCATTCATTGTAATGATTGGCAATGCGGACTTGTGCCTGCATATTTGAAAAATAATTTTAAAGGTGAAGAGCAATTTTCTTCATTTAAAACATTATTCACAATTCATAATCTTGCTTACCAGGGTGTATTTTCGAAATCGATTTTTAAGAAATTAGATTTGCCTGATGAGTTAAATACTGAAAGAGGTATTCTGCATAATGGTAAGATTAATTTTTTAAAGTGCGGCTTACTTTTTTCTGATGTTATCAACACAGTTAGTGAAACTTATGCCAATGAAATTAGGACTAATGATGATATAGGTGCGGGATTGAAAAATGTGCTGGCAAAAAGGAAAGATGATTTGTACGGAATTGTAAATGGAATTGATACCAAGGTATGGAATCCTGAAAAGGATAAGTTAATTCCTAAAAAATATACATCTAAACATCTTGAATTGAAAGAAGAAAATAAGAAAGAACTCGCTGAAAAATTTGGATTTGAATATAACCCTGACATTCCAATAATTGGTTTAATATCCAGATTGTATGATGTAAAAGGATTTGATCTTTTAACAAAAGCATTTCCTGACTTAATGAAATTAGACACCCAGGTGGTTTTGTTAGGAACTGGGGATAAAAAATATCATACATTTTTCGATAAAATGACTTCGAAATATTCAAAGAAATTTGCCGCGTACTTAGGATTTAATGATGAATTGGCACATCTAATTGAGGCAGGGGCAGATTTCTTTTTGATGCCGTCACTTTATGAACCATGCGGGTTAAATCAGATGTACAGCCTGGTCTATGGAACTGTTCCCATTGTTAGGGAAACCGGCGGGCTTGCAGATACAGTAATTAATTATGATGAAAAAACTGAAGAGGGCAATGGATTCGTATTTAAAAAGTATGATACTAAATCTATGGTAAAAGAAGTTACAAGAGCAATTAAAATTTTTGAAAACAAAAAAGCCTGGTCAAAAATTGTAAAGTCAGGAATGAAATCTGATTTTAGCTGGAATTCTTCTGCAAAGAAGTATATCGATTTGTACAAAACAGTTCTAAATTCTAATTAATGAAATCTGCCGCCATATTTTTGGATAGGGATGGTACTATAAACGAAGACCCAGGCTATTTAGGTGAGCCAGATAAAGTTAAACTCTTTCCGGGTGTTTCTAAAGCACTATCATTATTGAAAAACGATTTATATTTTAGATTGATTGTTATTTCAAATCAATCCGGAATAGCAAGAGGATTAATAACTAAAGAAAATGTTGATAAAGTTAATAATAGGATTAATGAGATCTTGCTAAGCGATAATGTTTCGATTGATGCTTTCTACTATTGCCCATTCCATCCGGATTATAATAATCAAGAAGATTGTTTGTGCCGGAAACCTTCTCCTAAATTGGTGTTCGATGCTGCAAAAGATCTAGATATTAACTTGTCCTCTTCATACTTTATTGGAGATACCGCCGCGGATATAGAATGCGGAAAGAATGCCGGAATTAAAACTATTCTTGTAAAAACCGGGAACGGCAAGGAAAGTATTTCTATCTTGCAAAAGCAGAAGATTTTTCCCAGTTTTGTTGCCGATAATTTAGTCGATGCTAGTAATTTTATTTATAAAGATTTTACCGGAGTAAATTAATTGTTTTTATCCAGAATATTTTTTGCGGTTGTTATTGTTCTCTCAGCATTATCTCTATACTCTTGTAAGGATGAACCTGCTGCCATAGGGTTAAATGAAGTTGTACAAGAAAAACCTAATTACTTTCATTTTAATTCTGAAACTGATTCAACTAATCAATGGTCATATTCTTTTAAAAGAGAAGTCCCACTCTATAGTTCCAGCCGTTTGCTGTTAGGGAAAAAAGATAATGTTAAAGCCTCTACATTAATTAAATTTTATATGATACTTCCTGATACTATTTCAAGTGCTATTAATTCAGGCAGCTTAAATGTATTGTCATCTACAGTCCAGTTAGTTAGAAATTATGTCTATGGCGATGACAATTCTACTCTGGATTTTAATGTATATGAAATAAATTCAGATTGGGGATTAAATTTTACAAGCGACAGCCTTACGGCATTATCATATGGGACAACTGACATTGTGCAAAGTCAAGATGTAGGGGATTCTCTATTTAATTTTACCATTGATAACTCAGTGGTCAGTAATTGGTTGAAAGCTTCGGCTGATACGAGTTTCACAAGTACAAACGGAATGATTATCCGTCCCACTGAAACATCAGATAAAGTAATTGGTTTTTATGCATTGAGTGCTAGTTTAAATTATGCTCCAAACTTACAAGTAGTTCTTGAGAAACCCGGGGCTTACATCGATACTCTAAATTTTTTTCCTTCACAAGATCTTGATGTTGTAGAGGGTTCTCTTCCTTCTGTTACTGCTGGAAACATTGTTGTTCAGGGTGGTTTAGCTGTAAATAGTAAACTATGGTTTGATGTTTCTAATATTCCGATGGATGCAGCTATATCAAAATCGGAGTTGATTCTTAAACTAGATACTCTTGAAACACAGACCGGCAATTCATTCAATAATTCTATATTGGCTTACAGTTTAATTGATAGCACAAATATAGATAGTACCTATAGCTCAACACTTGTGCTTAACCGCAGCGGAGATAGTTTGTATCTATCGTCAAAAAATTTGACCGCTTTTGTAGAAAACTGGATTAGATCCGGAGATAACCAGGGTTTGCTTCTAACAATTAACGGTCAAACAAATGGGCTTGAGTTGTTCTCTGTGAAAGGCAGCAGCACTGCAAATATTTCTGAAAGACCGAAATTAAAATTAACCTATACAAGATTGAAATAATATGAAATTGAAAATCGTTATTATACTTTTATTTTTTGCTTGTAGTTTTTCACTAGCGCAAAATAGTTCTACTTACTCAAGATTGGGAATTGGTGATTTCGTTTATTCTTATTCGGGTAGAAGTTTGGGAATGGGTGAAAGCGGGGTTGCACTTTCCGACGATAATTTTATAGGCATAATTAATCCTGCTGGATGGCATAGTCTTACACGAACCAGAGTAGAGTTTGGAGGAAATTATAACGGACTATTTCTTTCAAATAATAGTTTAAAAAAATATTATTCTGAAACCGAGTTTACCGGTTTTACTTTTGGTTTTCCCATCAGCCGGCAATATGGAATTGGCGCAGCTATAGGGATTGTTCCTTTTTCAAACATAAGCTATAAAGCATCAAATTATAATTCTGCTGAATCTGGTATTACTGGTTCCAAAATATCCTATGAGGGTACCGGCGGACTATCAAAAATGTTTATTGGTACGTCTTATACTCTTCCTATAGACGTAAGCATTGGCGCAACTTTGGATTATTACTTTGGTAATTTAAAATATTCATCATTAGTCGATTTAGACGGCACTGGTTCTTACCAAACAAAATTTTTAAGAGACTACCGGCCTAATGGAATAGGAACAACGGTTGGAGTAATAGGACCAAATCTTTCTAACATTTTTGATTCAAAACATATTACTAATTTTAGAATTGGAATTGCGGCGAATATTTTCTCAAAGCTTTCAACAGATACACTATTAACTTATTCTTCCCCCATATTAGACGACACAATTGCCAGCGGCGCAGTTAAAATGGATATTCCTACAAGAATAACTGCCGGAGTAAATCTAGAACTAAATAAAAATTATAGATTTAATTTAGATTATACATTTCAGCCATTTCAAAATTACACGTTTAACGGGGCAAAATTTGCTAATTTAAGGAATATTACTAGGTTTAATTCTGGTTTTGAATACAAACCTCAGATTGATATTGGAGCTACTTTTTGGGAACAAATTAGCTGGCGTGCAGGTTTAAGCTATGAACAAACACAATACAAGGTTAATGGAACAGGCATAAATCAATTTTCAGTTTCCGGTGGATTATCATTACCACTTGGAATTGCTAACAGTTTAGATTTAGCAATTGAATATTCTGTTAGAGGAACAACAGATATGAATCTTTTAAAAGAAAATATTATCAAACTAGGTGTCGGAATTAGTTTCGGCGAAATCTGGTTTATTCGTCATGAAAAATAAATAGTAAACAATTCAAGGGTAAAATATTGAAAACAAAAATGAACATATTTGGTGCAGCCATCTTCATTTTACTTCTCTTTTCTTCTTCTTCTTTTTCAAATACGTTAACTAATGAAGTGGCATTATCCGATTCAAACAAGCCAGATATAAATAAGCTTAGGGCAACCTACAGCCTATTTTCAGAATATTATAAAAACAAA
>CAZRMA010000077.1:0-11895 GCA_964600655.1 uncultured Ignavibacteriaceae bacterium | reverse complement strand
GAAATCAGAGCTTAGTTGGAAATAAATACGAAGGACAAGATCAGCCTTTTAATGACTTTAAAGAGTGGCAATACGGTTTTCGTTTAGGGGGCCCTATTGTAAGAGATAAAGTATTCTTCTTTGTTAATGCCGAACTCACCGGGCATAACGAACCACAGCCAAATCTTGCTTTAACCACAGGAACTTCAGGTATTGCAGATGTTGCAAGTCAGATACAATCAACATTAGCAAGCAGAGGGTATACAGCCGGTGGTTTCGGAGAATTTACTCTAAAACGCCCTACAGATAAAGTATTTGCCCGTTTGGATTTTAACTTATCTGAGAATCAAAAATTAAATTTGCATTATAATTACGTTAATGCCACAGATGATATTCTCGGAAATAGAAACTCTTCTACAGCATTCAGCTTCGATTCTTATTTATATCAATTCAAAAATAAAACTAATAATTTAGTGGCTCAATTGAATAGCACATTTGGGAATAACATGGCTAATGAATTGATTCTTGGCTATACTACAATTAGAGATAATAGAGGGCCAGACGGAGCTTTATTACCGGAAGTTGAAGTTGATGAAAACGGCGTTCAATATCATGCCGGTACCGATAGATATTCTTCTGCGAATAGTCTAGATCAGGATATTTTTGAACTGACAGATAACTTCTCATATTTTGCTGGAAATCATACAATTACAATCGGAACTCATAATGAGTTTTTTTCATTCTCAAATTTATTTTTAAGGGCTTTCGGCGGATATTATCAATATGGCAGCCTGGCAGATTTTATAGCAGGAAATGTACAGTTTTACCAGAGAGTAATCCCTGCTGTTGGGGATGGAGCAGCTTCCTTTTCAGTTAGTCAATATGGCTTTTATGCACAGGATGAATGGCAAATTATGCCGAACTTCAGGCTAACTTATGGATTAAGAGTTGACATACCAACATATCCTGACAAACCTCTCCAGAATGATTCGGTTAGCTATTATTTTCCTGGGGTTTCAACAGCTTCTGCACCTAGCGGCAATTTGCTTTTCGCTCCTCGTGTTGGTTTTAATTGGGATGTTAATGGCGACAAAACAATTCAATTACGCGGTGGTGTTGGTGTTTTCAGCGGAAGGCCTGCTTATGTTTGGATATCCAATCAATATGGAAACTCTGGAAATACACAGTTTGAAGTTAGAGGCAGTGGGACTGATTTACGGTTTACTTCAGATGCTTCTAATGTACCAGGTCCCGGTGATCCAGGAACTTTTTCTGCAGCAAGAACAGCAGAAATTGACTTAAGTGATCCAAATTTAAAAATGCCACAGGTGTTAAGATTTGATGCAGGTGTTGACCATCAATTACCTTTTGATTTCACTGGTACAGTTGAATTCCAATATTCAAAATCGGTCAATGATTTTGTTTATGAAAAATTAAATATAATAAATCAAAATAATCCATCAACACTTACTGCAAACGGCCCGAACGATACTAGGCCGCTTTATGGTGGAACCGACAGTAAAAACAGCAATTTCTTTGATGTAATGAATTTGAAGAATACTAACAAAGGTTATTCATATAATCTTACTTTCCAGCTTCAAAGAAATGTTCCTAGAGGACTTTCTGTTAATACAGGTTATACTTATGGCAGATCAGAAGATTTAAACAGTGTACTCTCCTCACAAGCTCGTTCACAAATGAGATATAATCCAATTGCCGGCGACCCTAATAATCCTGTTCTTTCAACATCAACATTTGAAATTCGCGGGCGTATTTTTGCTTCATTAATTTATACAGATGAATTCTTTAAAAATGCACCAACTACAATATCAATATTTTACAATGGACAGTCAGGCGCTCCTTTCTCATTCATTTATGGCAGTGATATAAATAATGACGGATTCGATCAGAATGATTTATTCTACATACCAAAAGATGACAATGATATAGAATTGGGAACCGTATCGAATGGAGTATACACTCGTAGCCAAGCAATGTATGATGCTTTAAATGGGTTTATAAACAATGATGAGTATTTAAGTTCACATCGTGGTCAAATTGCAGAACGAAATGCTTCCAGAAATCCATGGGTAAATTATATTGATCTTCATATTGCTCAAGATATTCCTATTGTACCTGGACATAGATTCACAATAAATTATGATGTACTAAATGTATTGAACTTGCTTAATAGTGATTGGGGATGGGACAGCAGCGTTTTCAGCACTTACATAATGGCAAGAAAAGCTGGAACAGATGCTGCAACCAGTAGGAATGTTTATACTTTTTCTGCTCCTAAAAATAATACTCCATTTACTGCCGATAATGTCTTTTCAAGATGGAGAATGCAATTAGGTGTTAGATATACTTTCTAATCTAGCTTAAAATCCTTACTAAAGGTCTTTAGAAAATTTCTAGAGACCTTTTTTATTTTAAATTCTTGTTCAATTCATTCATTAAATATTTTTATGGATATGCTCACAGTAAAATATTATATTCTACCGATTATTCTCTTCAATTATTCATTCTTTTAAAAATGGGGTGTTCTGATGCAAAATATACTGGGAAAAATAAAATACATTCCTAATTTTGCTCAATTAAAACATAGAGGCGGACCTTCTTTTATTCCTTCACTGCTCGATTACAAAAATAAAAGAAATAAAAATAAAATTGGGTTCTCCGAATATTTTGATTTTAGATTATATAATAATAAGTATCCGGAACAATATAGAAACGATTTTTTAGGTTCAGTAAATCATAAACTTTATTTAGACTATTTAAATCCCAAACACTTTTCACTTCTCGCCGGAAACAAATTTCTTAGTAAGATTTATCTTCACTCTTTAGATATACCAACAAGTGAACTTTTATTTGTGTTTGATCCTGAAGCAAGTAAATCTTCCAAAGATATTTTAACTACCTTTTCGGAAGTAAAAGAATCTTTCAAAAAACAAAATTCTTTTGAGTTTGTCTGCAAGCCATTAACTTCCTCCCATGGGGAAGGTGTCGACGTCTTTATCGGTTGGTTCTTTAATAAAGACGAGCTAATCTTAAAGCATATAAATAAGAATGAAGTATCTTTAAATAGTTACTTGAAGAATAATACCAATTATAAAAAACTAATTTTCGAAAAACGCATCAAACAAGCTGATTACATAAATGAAATCAATTCCTCTTCAGTCAATACTTTAAGAATTGTTACATTATTATTCCCAACCGGCGAGGTTGAAATATTAACTGCTTTTTTTAGGATTGGAAGAAAAAACAAATGGTTTGATAACGCTTATAAAGGAGGTAATGTTGATGCGGGAATAAACATTTTTTCAGGGCAGCTTGAATATCCAATTTCCTTTAGAAGTTTTGATGAAATTGAAGATATAACTTTCCACCCAGATAGCAAAGTTGATCTCAATAATTTTTACATTAAAGATTGGCATTGCATAGTTACTAAAGTAAAAGAATTCCAACAAAAAACATCTCTACTTAAAGCCATCGCATGGGATGTTGCAATTACAGACGAAGGATTAATTATAATTGAAATAAATCATAGGTGGGACCTAACTGGACAACTTTTTGTCCGTAAAGGTTGGTATTCACAATTGAAAAAATGCTATGACAGCTGGATTAGTTTTACAACTAATAAGTGAAAAATTTTTATTTCAACTAAGCAATATTTCAGTCTCAAAATGCAGTAACAAACCCCACTGAGACTGTCCCATATTTGTCTGTAAAATTATGATCATATTCTCCAACCAAACGAATATTTCTTCTCAGTAAATATCCCAGACCAGCACCAATAGATTTGGAATTATATTCCGTTAGATCAGATTCTATCCAATTAAATAATGCAACAGCATACCATTTGCTATTATCTCCATCGGGCCTTAAAACACATTCAGTAAAAGCACCGCGAGACTTGACTTTCATTGCCGCTTGCTCAAAGTTAGGATTTCCATCGCTTCTTTCAACATATTGAACATTCAATTCAATGGGATCTATAGATAATGTTGCATTTCCGCCTGCCATCCATATATCATTAGTTGCATAGAGATCACTTTGTAAGTTTAACTGTTTTTCTTTTCCCCAATAACCCAGCGCACCAACGCTAAAATTTTCTCCTATGTCCTGTGATATAAATCCAAACAAATTTTTATATTTATCATTGTCAAAATTCCCATCCATAAGGCCTTCCCCGATTCCGCTTCCGTTAAGAATTTCAACCGTAACATCTGTCCCTGAATCAAACCCATATGCCAGCATCAATCCTCTATCATAAGTTAAGTCCACCATAGAATTTCCCGGTTTAAGTTTATATATCAAATAATCTTCACGGGTTAATCTTAATTCTCTTTTAAAGATCGGATCAGAAACTTGAAATTGTCCAATGCTTACATCCAACTCGCTTCCGAATAGGTTGTTAAACATTAACCAGGCATCCTCAATCTTTCCAGCCTCTCCATTTTCAAGAATGTAATAAACATAATAA
The DNA here is from genome assembly GCA_964600655.1 of uncultured Ignavibacteriaceae bacterium. Taxonomy (GTDB): domain Bacteria; phylum Bacteroidota; class Ignavibacteria; order Ignavibacteriales; family Ignavibacteriaceae; genus CAVSWT01. The sequence continues at coordinate 7,430 of CAZRMA010000077.1, read as the reverse complement.
GCTATATCATTTGTTAGTGCACCGCCGGATAATAATTTAAAAACTGATGGCGCATAAAAATCCGGTTTATCTGTTTGCCCCTGGTTATATGTTACATATCCTTCTAATCGCATTGCTATAGGTAAATCTCTAATTAATGATAATTCAGGATCCCCGGTTTCGACGAAATATCGTGGGGCATCCTTATCTTTAAGCTGAAATCCATTACCGGCAAAATCCAATGCATAAGATTTAAGTTTTGGAAATGGTGAATGACAAGTTTTACATGTCATGTTATATTTTCTTGCAAAAGCAGGGATCGGGAAAATATCACTTGTTAAAAGTGTGACAATAATTAGTGTGCAAATTGGAAATATTCTATGCCCCTTCATGTCAGTCCTCTTTTAATGTTATTTGAATATCTAACCTTTATTATTTTAAAATAATACTCACTTAAGGAAATAAATCTTCCTCAACAATAAAAAATCTGCTGTTATATATTAATAACCATTAATATAGTGCTAACTCAATACCCAAAGAACAGCGGCTTCGACAGTATAGAAAGGGCGAGATAAATAACCATCGTCTTTAGTTTCTACTAAAGTTGGTATTACTACATCTTGAGGAGTTTGGGAAATTATAGCAATTTTAAAACCGCCAAAAATTTCAAGATGTTTTTGGTAATATTCTGCAATTTTATAATACTCTCTTACTTTAAAATTGAATGATGCTTCACGATAGTCTAAAATAAAACCCTTTGTTTCTTTGGGTATTAAGTTTTTGCTTATGGCGTAATCCCAGGATGAATAAATATCTTCAATAGTAATCTGACCGAAATAATATTTAAATAAAATTTTAGTTGAATCGTCAAAACTATATCTAAATTTTTCTTCCATTGACTATAAGATTTAATTTTAATCCAAAGCCTCACTAAGAAAAATAATTCAGAATCTTAAAAAGATATAGAACATTCTTTATTATGGAAGTATTGTCACATCTGTTGAATGTTCATTAACTTCTATTACTTCATATTCCTCTGAAGGAACGCCTAAAAATTCGGCAACAGGCTGAACCAGCTTTTGGTAATTTAAAACAGCTTTTACTTTCATCTTCCCAGGTGCTGCATCAAGAGGAATATTAAACGTGCAGGTTTCCAGTTTTGTTTCTCTTGGGCCAATTCTATAATCAACTCCCTGCGATTTTGTATTCCATTGTTGAATTGTCATTCTGCCTTGAGGATCAAAATAAGGCATTCTGAAAATTCTATCACCAATTGGTATTCCATCTCTCTGAACACCTTTAAAGTTTGGATCGTTTAAAGCAATTCCCATATCTTGATACGCAAGAACATCCGCACCAATAGTATAATCTTCTCCATCAAATCCTTTTTTGTCAACGGGTAAATGATAAACTTTTCCATTTGCATCCACTGCCTCAATGTGCATCCAGACTATTCTATCTTCAACCGAGCCAGTTGGAAATTTGTGTCCTGTTTTCTGATTGAAAAGTGCAACTGTGAACTTAAATGTTTCACCAGGTTCAGCTTCATCAATATCCGAATGAATTCTTAATTCAATAGTTCCTTTTACTTTTCCAGGATCATGTGCGCCGTGAAATAAATGCTGCCAAACATCAGCATGTTTTTCACCCATAGAAGCGCTGTATCCTTCGGCTTTGGTCATGTGGCAGTCTTGACATTGAACACCTTGTTTTGAATAGGGCCCTTCTTTCCATTCAAGATGGGTAGATTTAACCCAGATACCAAAAGGATCTTTTTCATTATGGCAGGCTCCACAAAATTCAGCTGTCTGGATGAAATCTGATTTCTTAGTTTCATGTTCCGGAGAATTGAGGTTACTCCTTGGACCAAATTTAATATTGCCCGGCTCAGATATAAAATTAAAATTAAATGGAGTATCGCCTGAGATGCCCGAGATAGAATGGCATAAGTCGCATGAAACAGATTCATTGGCTCTTGAATTCATTTCAGGTTTTGGAGGGGGGACATCTCCTGCTAAAAAAGAAATTGGAGCATGGCAGCCATTACAGCCTGCTTTAACTTCAGCAACTACCGGATCTTTTTCGGCATGAGGAACTGCTAACTTAAAGTATTCGATTTCATCCCAGTGATGAGTATAAGCCTTTGACATCATTGCTTGTTTCCACTGTTGATAAAAATCGGTATGGCATGAAGTGCCGCAAAACTGGGGCGTTTGAAAATCTTCGTACTTTTTTGTACCTAATGCTTCGCCGCCGGCTTTAATCTGGCTAAAAGAAATACTTGAACATAAAAGGATCGAAATTACTATTCGCTTCATCATAATCCCCTTTCATAAATTAGATTATAATTATTCCCTACTATTATAAAATGAAAGTCTCCACTTTTTCAACGAACGAATTTTAATGACTTGAGGTAATTTAATTTTTTATAACTCAAATTCAAGTTGTGAGATTTATTTATTACAATTATTATTAATAAGTGGTGAGAATTTAATCAGACTTGCCTATTTAATTTTATTCATTTAAGGGAATGGCAAAATAGAAGAACATTTTATATTTAAAATGAAACGGATAGGATTAGCTTATTCAAGCGCATTAATTTTAGAATAAGTAATGTGCGGCAAGTAGGATTATTTTTTTTGCAATTTATGTCACCTACTGTTTTATAAATTTTAATCGCAACAGTTGTACAGTAATAAATTTGTTAAAAACTAATTAAACATTTAAGTTTTATGGAATACATTTCTTTAATTTATTTCCAATACTACCGAACATTTTTTACAAAAATCCGGAGTTTCATTTTTAAGCGACAAGTCACGGAAATCTTGAAATCCCTTTGAGTTAAGACTTTCCTTCAACCCATCTTTAAAAACATTACCAAGAGTCATTTCTTTCGGGAAAGGTTTAGCACAGCATGGCGGAAGAAAACCATCCCAGGAAATGTAAAAATAGTTCCATGGATAAATGCATGAACTAAATCCACTACCGTAAGAAAGTTCAGAATAAACAAATTCTATTTCTTTAAATTCGGCCGCTAATTTTTTTGCAGCGTTTAATTCTTTTTGAAATTCTTCTGAAAAGAAAAATTGATAGTAAGATACATCCTCATTTGTTTTGGAGACTAAATTTATTGGGATCATATTAATATATTTTATCCCAATGTTGTGGACATATTCAATCATATCAGACATTTGATGATAATTTTCTTTTACGATGACAACATTTAGCATAACGTCAGTATCTGTACCATTCGTAAGTTCAACAATCTTTTTAAGATTAGTTTCGAAGAAATTAAAGTCCCCTCTTAATCTAACTTTATCATAAACCTCCCCAATACCGTCCATTGAAATTTGTATAGTATCAATTTTATTAATCAAATGCTTAACAGTTTCTACCGTATTTTTCAGGTGAGCATTTATCGAACAAGAAACGATAATTCCTTTACTTTTATTCTTTATATAATTTACTGAATTTACAATATCTTTGTATAATAAGGTTTCGCCCAAGCCGGTGAGTCCAATAGAATCTACATAAGGATAAGCTTCATCAACTATTTTCTTTAGCTTTTCATAATTCATATAACCCTTATCCATTTGTTCCCCGAAAAGATATTCCCGCGGACAGGTTATACATTTTAAGTTACATTGATTCGTAACTTCGAACATAATTGTTGAAGGATAGGCAACTTTTAAACTTTTGTTTTTTCGTAAATAATAAGAATGAATTTTATTGAACATATATCTAAAAAAATCAAATCCTCGTGGAAGATTAATCGCTCTTTTAACCATTTTCTTTAATCTTCGTCTTGTCATTCTATCCTTTCATTTGATTAAAACTTCTTAAATAAATTTTATTGTTAATATTTTTGCAATCTCTATTATTTACAAAGTTAATTAAAAGTTGATAATTTTTCTTTTAGGAAATATATTATCAATTAATTGAAACAATTACACCAATTCCTAATACACCATCAACAACTTCACTTATATTATTAGTTAAATAAATTCTATAATATAGCTCAGGTGTTACTGTATTTCCCTCCCACTGGGCGCCAAGGTTAAATAAATTGACGAATCTATCACCAAAAGTTTGAGCTTCTTCTGAGACAATAAACATTCCGGTGAATTCAGTTTTTATTAATAATCTATTTACGTTAAATCCACCGCCTAATCCGTAATGAACAAATAATTCTGTTTTCGAACCTTCTCCCTCAGTTGGGAAAATTATATTTGGCCCCAATTCAAATCCAAAGTTATATCCTTCATGATTTATTTTATGAAATGCATAATTGAAATAAACGCCAAGATAATGGGGAATAAATTTCTGAAGATTATAATAATCTGTTAATAATCCATTGAAAGCTGCTTCTTTGCTTGCTGTTGGCAGATATAATCCAAATGTCACAATTGATCTTTTATTTTTCATCGAGCTATGATTCGTTTGTAATCCGATAAAAATATTTCCCACATCATTTTTATCAAATTTAGATTTACCCCAAATCCCATAATCCCTTTCGTAACTGGAGACTAGCAAAGGAACTCCACTTATTATATTTAACTTAGAGCTTACCGGAATATTCAAAGATAATTGATAAACGCCTGAAAAAAATGAAAACTCATCATTATTTGAATAGAATGGTTTATCAAAATTAAAACCAAACCACATTTTATCAGTTGGAATTGATTGCATATTTAAAGTTTGTGCAGAAACAGTTTCAAATGCAAATAATATTATCAGACAAAATAAATATGATTTAAGATTTTTCATTCTCCCACCTTAGAATTGTGTTTGTAAATTAACTTATTCTGATTGTGAGTACTGGCTTATAAAATTAAAATCCTTCTAAAACGATTTCACCTTTTTTATTTTCCAAATAAATTGTGCATTCACCCGTTCTCAATTGAGATTTTCAAGATTAACTTTGGTTTAAATTGGATATTTTTAAAGTGATACTTATTCTCCGGCTTTAATAATATTGTTGGTCCCCATCAGTATGTACAAAGAATATAAATTGATAAAATATTTTTAATACTCGTAAAAAAATGCATTGATTTATTTCTAAAATCAAGTGAAAATATTCTGACATTTAAACTCCCAGGAAAACTTTATACTGGTTAGTTACCAAATAATTCGCAGAAAATTACAATCAATTTCTCTTTACATAAGTTCAAAAAAATTTATAGTAACTATATCAAGGTGTTGTTATAATAATTTTATTTCAATACATTTTATAAACATTAATTCAGTGGGAGCCATATGCAAAAGATTTTATTTGCTAAATTGACAATTGGGTTAACAATATTACTTCAAATTAATTCTGTTGCACAATCGGGGATATTTGAATGTTATAAATCAAAAATAGAATCACAAAAATTCAAGACAGGACTATTTAAGAAGAATTCAGTTGACACAAATATTGATATAAAATATATCAAACTAGATTTATTTATTGATCCTGACAATAATCATTTAAGCGGAATTGCTACTATAAATGCTCAAGTAATAGCACCTTCCATTAATCAAGTAATGCTTGATTTAAAAAATAACATGAGCGTTCAGAGTATAAATTCATCTGGTGCCGCTGTTAGTTACAACCATTCGAATGCTACAATTTCAATTCAACTTGAAAAAAACTATACACAAGGTGAGTTAGTTTCATTGGATATTCAATACTCAGGAACACCTTCAATAGATTCACTCTACGGGAGTCCGATGCACATTGATACATATCATGGGCATAAGGTTGCTTATACGCATAGTGAATATTATATGGCAAGCTATTGGTTCCCTTGTAAAGAAGATTTGTCTGATAAAGCTGATTCCGTTAAAATTTGGGTAACTGCTAATAGCTATTACAAAGTTGCATCTAATGGGCTTTTAGAGAGTGAAACGGATAACGGAGATGGAACTACAACAACCAAATGGGCAACACATTATCCTATAGCGAATTATTTAATGTGCGTAACAATGTCAGATTATGTTATTTATGAAAACGAATTTGTTTATGATGATTCTAAATCAATGCCTATGATGAATTTTGTTTGGCAAGAAGATTTAACTAAACAAAAACCGGTCGCTGATTTTACTGTCAGCTTAATAAGTTTTTTCAGTGAAAAGTTTGGACTATATCCATTTATAAATGAAAAGTATGGACAAACACAGGCACTGGGCGGTGGTATGGAACATCAAACTATGACTACAATGTATCGCTCGGCTCCATGGAGTCATTCTGTAACTGCTCATGAGTTAGCTCACCAATGGTTCGGGGATGCTGTAACTTTCAAAGATTACCACAATATCTGGCTTAGCGAAGGTTTCGCATCTTACTGCGATTTGCTGCATGTAGAAAAATTTGAAGGCAAGCAAAATTTTAACAATCAACTTGATTTTTATGCTAACTCACCGGATCAACCTGAATATGCAGCTAAAAATGCAAAAGGATCTATTTATGTTGAGGACATTTCCTCTTACATTAAAATTTATAATCCAGGAAAAACCTATAGAAAAGCAGCATGGGTTTTACATATGCTTAGAGGAATTGTTGGCGATGAGACTTTTTTTTCAATTATGAAGAATTATGCAAACAGCCCTGAATTAAAATATAAAAATGCTGTAACTTCAGATTTTCAAAAAATAGCTGAAGAAACCAGCGGAAAAGATTTAAATTATTTTTTTTACGAATGGATTTATGGAGAAAATTATCCTAAATATAATATTCAATGGGGCTCCAAAAATTTAACTGAAAATAATTATGAAGTTAAAATTATCTTAAGTCAAGAAGTGAACACAAACCCTAATTTCTTTACCATGCCGGTTCAAATTAAATTGAAGTCCTCAACTGGAGATACTACAATTACACTTTTTAATAATTCTCAAAATCAAGCCTTTATGATAAATCTGAATGAGCCGCCTTCAGAGGTTACTCTCGATCCGAACAATTACATTTTAAAAGATGTTTTGCAAATAGTTAATTCTGTAAACAAAAGTACTAAGCCAACGAATTATTCATTAGCACAAAACTATCCAAACCCATTTAATCCGGAAACAACGATAAAATACCAGGTTCCCAAGTCAGGCTTTATTACAATAAAAATTTATAATATTAAAGGTGAAGAAGTAAAAACAATTATAAATGCTGAACAAACTTCAGGTAGTTATTCAGTAAATTGGAACGGTTTAAATAATAAGGGACAACAACTTTCAAGCGGAATATATTATTATAGAATTGAAGCTGAAAATTACTCGCAGACAAGGAAAATGATTTTGCTAAAATAATATATAAAAATTATTTAATAACCATATTTTATTTAAAAATTCTTTTGTTCTTAGTTGAATCATTTGTTATATGATCAGTAACCTCCGCATTTGAGACTAATACTTCAGGGTGTACATTTTTTCTATCTTCAATTTTCATAACAATCTCCTTTAAAATTATAGGTATCCGTTATTCA